>CAXMPL010000052.1:0-15135 GCA_964195125.1 uncultured Kiloniellales bacterium
CAGAGTCAGTGGTCGCGATTCTGTTGGTCAACGTTGCGCTTGCTGCCGCCTGGCTGGTCCCGGCAGCCGCGCCCTTCGTAGCTGCCGCCTTCTTCGGCAGCTACCTCTACTCCTTTGTGGTAAATGGTTTTACCTGGCTCCGTGTTGGGTTGTCTTCGGAGGGGTCGGTGTAGCGGCGATACTCGTGAACCGCTCCACCAGACCGGTGCGGATAGCGCATGACCGACAAATCTGCGCGGCTCGCCCCTAGCCGCCGCAATTGAACCAGTGCTCACGATCCGTCGGCGGGATCCGTGTCGCAGAAATCGCTTCGGTTTCCGAGAAGTCTCGACAAAGCCACCGGCCGGCCATATCTGAGCATTAACGGCCGTGCCGCTTCGACCGTGACCGCTGTCGCCTCATTCGACATAGCTGACGATGGCGTCGGGGCTCGCGAATGCGTCGCTCAGATATAGGCCTACTTCGCCGCTGGCCGGGGTCGAACGGGCCGATGCTGGCAGGCCTTCGATTGCAATCGCATCCGACGGGGGATCAGAGATGTCATCGCGCCCGGTCACGCTGATCGTAGCCATCTCGCCAGGCTGTAGCTCGACGTCGGGGACTGGTAGTAGAAGGGCCTTTGACAGAGCCAAGAGCCGGCGACCGAACCCGGCTCGTCGCCGATGTTTCGGACGAAGACCTGGCCAAGCACTCCGAGACCGATGCGGGTCAATGCGAACCTGGCCGCGGATGATTCGGTTGGTGCCTCCGTCGTGGAAGCCGAGGTGGTTGTGGTCGCCGCCTGCGGCGAGGTGGCGGCATCCGGTAGTGCGGAGGTCGTGGGCTCTGCCGATGATCCGCCGCACGCCGCGAGCATGAGGATCAGAACGGCCGGGCCGACCAACTTTCGCGTGAAGGCACCCTACGCGGCGTGACGGATGAGCGCCACCCGTCTGGATCGACAGCGCCCTCTGGACTCGACAGCAGAGAGAGCGGGGCGAATTGATCTCCTCGACTCCGTACGGACAGAGAATCGGGGTGCGCCCTACAGCGTCGCTGCTGCAACGGGTTCCCGTGTGGGCTCGAGGTAGGACATAAGGTCGGCTGCGGCGACGGTCGTTTTCGGTTCGACGCCTACTCGGCTTCGAACCTCGACTTCACAGTGTCACCGTGGCGGGTGACCTGAGCCAGTAGGTGGTGAGGGTGCCTTTGCCCTTGACTTCGATGGGTCCTCGAAGGGTGGCGTTGAAGTCGTCTTTGATCAGCCGGTAGGTGCCCTCGGTGATCTGGATCCGGTCAGGTTCTCCATGGGACTCCATCCGGCTGGCGATGTTGACCGTGTCGCCCCAGATATCGTATTGGAACTTGCTGGTCCCGACCACTCCGGCGACCGCCGGTCCCGAGTTGATCCCGAGGCGGAAACTCAATGGACCCGTCTTGGCGTATTCGAGCATGTCCAATGCCATTGACGCGATGGCGTGAGCGTGGTCGTCTCGGGGGACCGGGACACCTGCGGCGACCATGTAGTTGTCGCCGATGGTGCGGATCTTCTCGCACCCGTATTTGTTTGCGAGTCCGTCGAAGTAGGTGAACACCTCGTTGAGTTGAGCGACCATCGCCTCGGGGTCCATCTCCGCCGATAGCGGGGTGAACCCGACAATGTCGGCGAACAGGACACTGATCGACTCGAATCGTCGTGTCGTAGTCGCCCCGGTCTCCTTCAACTCGGCAGCCACCTCAGCGGGCAGCACATTCAACAACAAGCCCTCCGCCCGCTTCCGTTCAAACGACAAGCGACCCACGAGAAGCCCCATAACCGGTACCACCAGGACCATCAGCGTGATGAGCGTGTATGGGAACAGCACCGCAGGAAGCGTCGGGTCAGGGGCGGGCCGGCTCGCCTGCAAGGAATGCTCGAGGAATCCGAAGATGACTGCAGCGACCGCGATGACCGCGCCAACCGCGAGCGCCTCCCTTCTGTGAAGAAGGAGGGTGGAGACTGTGGTGATCGCGATTCCCCACATCAGGATTGCTCCCGAGTTGGCGTAGCCACCCATCGTCACCTGCACGGCGGCGATGCCGATGATGGTTCCCACGCTGACCAGCGCAAACGTGCCGCGCACACTCCCGGTGCCGACGAAGAGGAACCAGCAGACGACAAAGAAGAACGCGAATGCAACCAAGATCGAGCCGGTCACCGGCTCGTCGAACCAGAAGAACAGCGCGGCGGGGACTACGGAGTTCAATGCAGCGCCGAGGGTCCAGCTGAGCGCCATCCAGACAATGGTCTTCGGGTTCTCGATCGCTATCAGTGCACCAGATGGCTTTGTCCGTGCTGCTAGCCCGTCCCAGAACGTTGCTTGATCCGTCATTCGCCCTCCCTCGAGCCTCCGGCAAGTGAAGCAGACGCCGGCTTCGATGTGCGTTGCGGT
The DNA here is from genome assembly GCA_964195125.1 of uncultured Kiloniellales bacterium. Taxonomy (GTDB): domain Bacteria; phylum Actinomycetota; class Acidimicrobiia; order Spongiisociales; family UBA5794; genus JACZST01. The sequence continues at coordinate 2,412 of CAXMPL010000052.1, forward strand.
TTGGGGTCGTCAGCGGCGGTTCGCGCTTGTGGTCAGGAACCCTTCGATGGTTCGCGCGATCAAGTCGTCGCTGATCGGATCACGCTGCAGCACATGCTCGTGGAATAGCGGGCCCGTGAGCAGGGCAACCGCTTCATCGGGTTTGACCGTCGGGTCCACCTGACCGGATTCGATGGCTGTGACGATGACCTCTCGAACGGGTGTGGTCACCCCCGAGACGAACCGGCGTTGGGCCTTGGCAAGATCCGCCGACTGCGTCGCCTGGTCGAGAAGGGCGGCGAAGACTTCGAGGAAAGGCTGATGGCCGATGCGACTCCGGAGGTTGTCGAGTGCGGTCTTGAGATCGATACCGAGGTCACCGACCGTGGATGCGGTGTGATGCGGAGCAACAACCGTGTCGATGGCGTCGAGCAGGAGTGAGGGTCGGTCCGGCCAATGGCGATAGATCGTCGATCGCGCAACCCCCGTCTCTTTCGATACGCGTTGCGGGGTGACGGCTTGGTGACCCTCTTTTACGAGCAGCGCGGTCGCGGCGCCGAGCACGATGGTGCGTACTCGGGTCGTTCGCGGGTTCAGCGGCGGATTCGTGTTTGGGTCGCTTTGCATCGCGTCTCCGGCGGCGACTTGACTTCATTCCAGGACACAGTGTAGCTTTAGCTACAGCGTGTCCTCTAACACGATAGTCGCCGTTCCTCAGATTGGAGTAATCATGCAGCTCGCAAACGTTGAACAGGGCGTGATCGATCCAACCGACCTCGCTCGCTGGTTCGCCTACGGAATCGACGCGGTCGGCCGAGGAGATCTGGAACGGGGCGTGGCGCTGTGGGAAGAGGCCCTTGCGGACGACTACTCGTTCAAGTTCACCTTCTTCCCGGGCGGGCCCTCGGTCGAGTGTCCGGGGCCCGAGTGCCCAATCCAGGATTTCGAAAGCCTGGCGCGGCTTCGTGCGGATTTCGCTCATGCTGAGTTCAAGCGACAGGGTTACCTGGCGACCCAGCACCAGATGCACAACGTCGAGCTGAGGAGTCGCGAAGGAAACCAGGCCGAGGTATTCGCCTACATCCAGGCGAACCATTTTCTGACGGGTGACGTCGTCGACATCTTCTGGGGTGATTATGCGATCGAGTGTGTCGAGCAGGACGGTCGCTGGCGCATCCGTCGCGAAGAGATCGTCGGAACCTCGTTCCTGAAGTTCCAGGGCGGGCCCATCGCGTGATCACATGCGTGCCATGAATCTGACGGTGGCCGCGGCGGCGCTGGCGATCGCCACTGCCGCCTGCTCTGGCGATGGCGACCCAACCACAACGAACCCCCCAACGACACAGCCGGCAGGGCCCACGACCGCGCCGGAGACAGGAAGCACCGTGCTCTCGGACCTCAACCTTCAACCCCGACCGGGCGACCAACCCAGTGTTACGACCGGTATCCCGCACATCCAGCTCGATCAGGGGTCGAGTGACGATGTGTTCGCCGAACTGACCGCATGGGCATTCTCCCGAGATGGGATCGTGGAGCTGCCGAGCCTGGCCTCGCTGCCGGGCGCCCTGGCGCTGACCGTGGCCCAGGGCCTGGCCCTGAACCCCCAAGCGATGCTCGTTGCCCGCGAGTTTGCGCACATCCACCCTCAGCCAGATGGGGGCAGCCTGCACCTCAGGCTGCCGGCGGTCGATGCTCAAGAGGTGGTCGACCAGGGGTGGGGCGAATACCATCCGTTTGCGCTCGACGGAACGATCCCGAATCTGGTGATGGTGTACGCGCCGCGCGATGCCGAGGATCTCGATGTGGTGAAGACGATCATCGAGGCTTCGATCGAGTTTGCAACCTCCGCCGACGACGCCTAGCAATTCCATCGCTCCGCGACCGGAGATCGCTGATCCGCCCCTGTGGCATCAGCCGGGCATCTGCGACGAGGCGTAGAGTCGGCAACGGGACGGATTGGAGGACGGCGGTGTGAACGGCGATGGTGAGGGTGAGTCCGGTCACGGAACGCGGCCCGATCATGATGGACCGAGCATGGACGCCGATGCGATGACCGGCATGGATCATGGCATAGGCGAATCGGAAGCTCGTGCCGCCGAGGATGAGGCCGACAGCCTGAGCCTCTTTGGTGGTATATCGCTCGGCCTTGGAATCATGATCGGAGCCGGCATCTTCGTCCTGACCGGCCAGGCTGCGGGTCTCGCCGGCGATAGCTTCCCAATCGCGTTTCTTGCTGCCGCAGTCGTCGTTTCGTTCAGCGCTTACTCCTACGTGAAGCTATCCCACGCCTTCCCCTCTTCTGGCGGACCCGCAATGTTCCTCCGCGAGGCGTACGGCCCCGGCACCGCGACGGGCGTGTTCTCCCTGTTCATGTATGTATCGATGATCCTCGGCCAGAGCCTGGTGGCCCGTACGTTCGGCGCCTACGTCCTCCAGGTCATCGACCTGCGTCCCGCATCCTTCTGGGTGCCCGCTCTCGGCGTCGCGCTCCTCGCTTTCGCGTTCATTGTCAACATCGCCGGCAACCGCACCATCCAGGCCACCGAAGGCGCCTTCGCCGCCATCAAGATTGGCGGGCTCGCCTTGTTTGCCATCGTCGGGCTGTGATTCGTCGACTCGGCCAACTTCACCGACGGGACGCAACGATCCGAGACCATCTCGTCCGTAGGGTTTCTCGCCGCGGTCGCCCTGGTGATCCTCGCCTACAAGGGATTCACCGTCATCACCACGACCGGCTCCGAGATCGTCGATCCGCGCCGCAACATCGGGCGGGCGATCATCATCGCCATCTCGATCTCAGCCGTCCTCTACATTGCGATCGCAATCACCGTCGCCGGCAACCTCACCCTCTCCGAGATCGTTGCCGCTCAGAACTTTGCCCTCGCCGAGGCTGCACGACCCGCATTCGGCGATGCCGGCGTCTGGTTCACCGTCGCCCTGGCCGTGATCGCTACCGCCTCAGGGGTCATTGCCAGCGTATTCGCCTCGTCGCGGATGCTGGCCATGCTCACCCGCATGAAGCAAGTCCCCTACCGAAGCTTCGGACTGCCAGGCACCCTCCGCACCCAAACAATGCTCTACACGGTTGCGTTCGCCATGGTCCTCACGATTCTCTTTGATCTGCGGCGCATCGCCGCGCTTGGAGCCATCTTCTATCTGATCATGGACATCGCCATCCACTGGGGGATCCTGCGCCACCTCCGATCCCGTATCGAGGTGAGGCCTACCGTCGTGGCCACCGCCATTGTGCTCGACGTCGTCGTCCTGGCCGCCTTCGTGTGGGTCAAGGCGTCCGAGGACACGCTCGTCCTCTTCGTTTCCGCCATCGGCATCGTGCTCATCGTGGTCGGAGAACGGCTCTTCATGCGTTCCCACACCGACAGCGAGGGCCACATGGACATGGGCATGGGCGACATGGAGATGTGAGCCATTCTGTTACACCACCACGGTGACCAAGGAGATCGCCGTTTCGTCACAGGCGCCTACTTCGGATGAGCGCGGAACCAGTCCACGGTGGTCGGGATGGACACGTCCAGAGGGGTTGCGCGCTGGTCAAAGGCCGTTTCGAAGGCACTCGAGTCGACGACAAACGGCGCCTCGAGCTGATACAGCACCTCTTTGATCTCGCGCACGTTTCCGTTGAACAGTGCTACCAAGTTGACCACCAAAGGCGGCATCGGTGACACCGTCGAGTCCGTCCCCGCAGCCTCGCTGATCTTCTCGACGAAGCGACGGGTTGTGGTTGTCGAGGCATTGGGGAGGTGCCATGCCCTCCCATCCGCTTCATCGCGGGCGCCCAAGGTGGCCAGGCCTGATGCGATCTCGGGTATGAAGCTGAAGGTGTGTGGCTGATCAGGGTCGCCCATCACCCGTGCGTTCCTCCCGGCCAGGACCGGATAGAACACGCGCTCGCCCATCTGGCTCAGCAGCCCGCGAGGCCCGAAGTAGTCGGCGGCGCGACCGATGGCCACACGAACCTTGCCCGCCTCCTGAGCGGCGACGAGATCCTCAGCCATCTGAGCCCGTACCCGTCCCTTGGCGCCTGTCGCTGCGTAGGGCAGATCCTCGGTGAGAGGCGCGCCGCCGGTGGGACCGATGTCGCATGCCAGCCACCGACTGCGACCTCGACCACACAACCCGCTGGGCAGACGGCGGAGAAACCACCACCAACAACCTCACACCCCTATGCCGCCACGACCACCACATCAGACACCAAGCCGGATGGACCCACCAACCCCTCCCCAACGGCGACCACCAATGGACCACCAAACTCGGACACACCTACACCACCAGCAACCAACCCCCTAACCCCTACAGCGGTACAAACCGCCCGACGTCCACAGACATCAGCCATCGAGTACCTCGTTCAGCAGGTCGGGGCGATCGGTAATGATCCCGTCAACACCCAAGTCGAGCAGCCGCCTCATCTCGCTCGCCTCGTTGACCGTCCACACATGGAGGTGGGCGCCGACCCGGTGGACCGCGGTGACCAACCTACGGTCGACATTGAATCCGGAATACGAGTCCGACACCTGATACGCCTGTACCGGCAGCCGCCTGGTCATCCCGACACGAGAAGAGGCCCACAGCTTGATAACGCCGCGGGGACCAGCGGATGTTGCCACAGTGCCCCCGGTGATCCGGCGAAACCGGGAAATGCGGCCGTCGACGAACGACCCGACCAGGGTGCGGTGCTCGGCATCGTTCGCCCTGATCACCTCGGCGACCGCCCACTCCTCCCCCGACGTCTTCAGGTCGAGGTTGAGCCGTACCCGTGGCCAGGCCCGATATACCTCGTCCAGCGTCGGGATGGTGATGCCGGTGCCGCGCAGCGGGTATTCGTGCTCGGAATCGAAGAGATGGGCGGCGTCAAGATCCTTCAGCGCAGCCAAGTCGCGAGCGGCGATCGCTCCGCTGCCGTTTGTGGTCCGGTCCAGCGTTGAATCGTGGAGGACCATGGGGACGCGATCGGCGCTGAGATGGATGTCGAGCTCGAGATAGCGATATGCGTGCTGGTCGACTGCAGCGGTGAAGGCATACATGGTGTTCTCCGGCCACAGGATCGAGCTGCCCCGGTGGGCGAACCGGATCGGGTGCTCGACGGAAAAGAAGTCGCTCATACGACGACCCCTCGCTTGACCACCGCGGCCACGATGTCGGTGTCCGGGCGGTACGGGAGATGAAGGTACGACGGGGCGTCGAGCACGGCGAGATCCCCGATGGCCCTCGCAACCAAGTGACCACGGTCGTCGAGACGAAGCGACAAGGCACTCCCCCGCGTCGCCGCCCATAGTGCCTCCTCGGGGGTGAGGCCCATGTTCAAGCTGGCAAGGGCAATCACGAACGGCATGGTTTCGATCCATGACGTGCCTGGGTTGCAATCCGTAGCCAGGGCGACCGTCACCCCACTGTCCCAAACACGGCGACCGTCGGGGTATGGCAGCCGCATTGAGAAGGAAACTCCTGGGAGCAGTACCGCCACCGTGCCGGATCGGCGCAGTGCGGCGAGGTCCTCGTCAGTGGCGTGGTCCAGGTGGTCGGCGCTGGCGGCTGCGAGGTCGGCGGCGAGAGCCGCCCCCCCGATTCTGCCAAGCTGATCGGCGTGAACCCGCAGCCCGAGCCCGCTCTCGGCAGCGGCTCGCAGGATGCGCCGGGCCTCGTCAACGGTGAACGCAGCCTCGTCACAGAACACGTCGCAGAACGTGGCAAGCGGTGCCGCCGCTTCCAGCATCCAGGTGCAGACGAGATCGACGTACTCGTCGCGACGGTCCCGATATTCGGCAGGAACCACATGGGCGCCGAGGAACGTGGGTACCACATCGATGGGAAGCTCGGCGTCGAGGCGGGAGGCAACCCCGAGGAGCCTGGCCTCGGTGTTGACGTCGAGCCCGTACCCCGATTTGACCTCAACGGTGGTCGTGCCGGATGCCAGCATGCGCGATGCCCTGGCGGCCGCACCATCGAAAAGCTCGCCTCCGCTGGCTGCTCGAGTTGCGGTCACCGTCGACAGGATCCCTCCCCCTGCGTCGAGGATCTCCTCATACGTTTCACCAGCCAACCTGCGGGCGAACTCGCCGCTGCGGTCCCCCGCAAACACGATGTGGGTGTGAGCGTCGACGAAGCCGGGTACCACGGCGGCGCCGGCGGCGTCGTGCTGCGGAAGATCGAGATAGTCGGAGGGAACCTCCCCCATGCTCCCAAGCCAGGCGATCGAACCTTCGACGACGGCGACCGCGGCATGCTCAACGATGCCAAGAATGCCACCACGGCTCGGGTCGTTGGTAACGAGCTGCCCGATATTGGTGATGAGAAGGTCAGCCACGACCAAGCCGTCCCGCAACTGGCAACTGGTCGCTCATTCTTCCCACATCGGGATCCTCACCCCGTGGTCGCGGGCGACGGCTTCTGCCTCGGGGTAGCCGGCGTCGACGTGGCGGACCACTCCCATGCCAGGATCATTGGTAAGGACTCTTTCCAACCGACCTGCCGCATCAGCGGTTCCGTCTGCCACCACCTGGGCACCGGCGTGAATGGACTTGCCCATCCCGACCCCGCCGCCGTGGTGGACGGCTACCCAGGCTGCTCCGGATGCGGTATTGAGCAAGGCGTTGAGGATCGGCCAGTCTGCGATCGCATCCGAGCCGTCGCGCATCGCCTCGGTCTCTCGGTACGGGGAGGCCACCGATCCCGAGTCGAGGTGATCCCTGCCGATGACGATGGGCGCCTGTACTTCGCCGGAAGCGACAAGTTGGTTGAAGGCAAGACCGGCGCGATCCCGCTCGCCATAGCCGAGCCACAGGATCCGGGCGGGGAGGCCCTGAAACGGGACCCGCTCCTCTGCCAAATCCAGCCAGCGATGCAAGGCCCGGTGTTCGGGAAACAGCCGTCGCATTGCGTCGTCCGTGACCCAAATGTCGGCAGGGTCTCCAGAGAGTGCCGCCCATCGGAACGGCCCCATACCTTCGCAGAACAGATCCCGCAGATACGCAGGCACGAACCCGGGATAGGCGAAGGCGTTGGCGAAACCGCCGAGCACGGCTTCGCCGCGCAGGTTGTTCCCGTAGTCGAACACCTCTGCCCCCGCGTCTTGGAATCCGACCATCGCCTCGCAATGGACGGCCATCGACTGGCGTGCCGCCTTGATGTATGTCTCGGGGTCGGACCGCCGAAGTTCAACGGCCTCTTCCAAGGTGTAGCCGTGTGGCACATAGCCGTTGAGCGGGTCGTGCGCCGATGTCTGGTCGGTGACGATGTCGATGTCCACCCCACGTCGCAACAGCTCTGGAAACACGTCTGCGGCATTGCCTTCGACCCCGACAGACAGCGGTCGGCCCTCGGACCTGGCGGCCTGCACCCTGGAGATCGCATCGTCGAGGTCGTTTGCGGCCTCGTCGAGGTACCCGTTGTCGATCCGTCTTGCGATCCGCTCGGCGTCGACCTCGACGACGAGGGCTACGCCGTCATTCATCGTCAGCGCCAGCGGCTGAGCACCCCCCATGCCGCCAAGTCCGCCGGTCAGCGTCAGCGTCCCTCGGAGGCTGCCGCCAAAACGTTGCTCGGCGATTGCGACAAAGGTCTGATACGTGCCCTGGAGGATCCCCTGGGTCCCGATGTAGATCCATGACCCTGCGGTCATTTGCCCATACATGATCAGGCCCTTGGCCTCGAGATCCCAGAAGGTCTCCCAGTTGGCCCAATCAGGAACGAGAAGGCTGTTGGCGATCAGAACGCGCGGGGCCATCTCATGGGTGCGGAATACGCCGACGGGTTTGCCGGATTGCACCAACAACGTCTCGTCGTTCTCCAGCGAACGCAGGGTGCGAACGATGGCATCGTACGCCTCCCAGGACCGGGCTGCCTTGCCGCGGCCGCCGTAGACGACGAGCTCATCGGGGTCTTCGGCGACGTCCGGGTCGAGGTTGTTCATCAACATTCGGAGGGCGGCCTCCTGGAGCCAGCCTTTTGTCGAAAGCTCTGTGCCGTGTGGGGCGCGGATCGTTCTCGCCATGGCTACTCCTCGGACGAAGGATTGACGATGGCGTCCAGACCACCCGTTGTGATCATCTCGGCCGCCCGCTCGATGTCGGCGCCAAAGCTGCGGTCGCCGTCTAGGGCTGGGACCCGCTCACGCACCGCGGCCAGGACCGCCGCGGTGCCCGTCGCCGGCTGAAGGGGGGCACGCTGCTCGCAACCTTCTGCGGCGCACAGCAACTCGATGGCAACGACCAGCGCCGTGTTGGCCAGGACTTGTTGGAGTTTCCTCCCCGCTCCCCATCCCATCGAGACGTGGTCCTCCTGCGACCCCGATGTTGGGATCGAGTCGACCGACGCCGGATGAGCGAGCACCCGATTCTCGGCAACGAGCGACGCGGCGGTGTACTGGGCGAGCATGTACCCGGACTCGAGACCTGGGCGGCCGGCGAGGAACGGGGTGAGGCCGGCGGAGCGCACAGGGTCGAGGATCCGGTCGGTCCGCCGCTCGGAGATAGAGCCGAGCTCGCTCACGGCAATGGCGAGAAAGTCGAGGGCGAAGGCGAGGGGCTGCCCGTGAAAGTTCCCTCCTGAGATGACCTCGCCGGTATCGGGGAAGACGATCGGGTTGTCGACGACGGCGCCGAGCTCTCGCTCGAAGACGGTTGCAGCGTGGTCGATCGTGTCGCGAACCGCCCCGTGGACCTGTGGTGCACACCGGATGCTGTACGCATCCTGCACGGCATGGCTCATGTCTTTGCGGTGGCTCTCGACAATCTCCGACCCGGCGAGCAGCCAGGCTATCTTCGCCGCCGAGTGCAACTGCCCGGGATGGGGGCGCAATTCGTGGATGCGCCGATCGAGTGGCACGACCGACGCCAGCAACGCTTCGATGGAGAGAGCACACGCGGCGTCGGCGGCATCGGCGAGGCGTCGTGCCCGATCGACGGCAAGGCAGCCAAGGGCGAGCATGCCCTCGGTTCCGTTGAGCAGGCTGAGCCCTTCCTTTGGCTCGAGGATGAGCGGCATCAGCCCGACCTCGCCGAGTACGTCGGCAGCGGGGACGCTGGCACCGTCGACGACGAGGTGACCTTCCCCGATGATGGGCAGGGCGAGGTGGGCGAACTGGGCGAGGTCACCGGAAGCTCCCACCGATCCATATTCGGGGACCGCAGGGACGAGCCCGCGTCGCAACAGCTCGACGATGAACACCACGATCTCGGGGCGCACTCCGGAGTGACCCTGGGCCAGGGTCCTGGCACGAAGAACCAGCATGGCGCGAACGGTGACGGGGTCCAAGAGGGCGCCGACGGCGCCTGCGTGGCTGCGCAGCAGGTCCATCTGGAAGTGGGTTGCATCCTCTCCGAAGATTCGGGTGTTGGCGAGAGCACCGAACCCTGTAGTGACGCCGTAGACCACTTCGTCGTTGGCGACCTCGCTGCGCACGACCTGCAGCGCAGGCATCATCCGGTCGGCGAGGCCGTCCCCCACCTCGACATCCGCCCGCCCGTTGGCGACGGCGACAACGTCGTCGATCGTCAACGGTGAGCCATCGATCACAACGGTCATGGGCGGCAGCCTAGATTCAGCCAACCGCGTCCCAATGGCGTATTACGTAATACGCAATACAGGCCCTGAAGCCCTTTACGGCTTGAGCGCATCTCCAAGCCGGTCTTGCTCACGCTGGCGCAATCCAACTCGCACCTTCATCAACTCGATCTGCTGCGGCCCATACATGTCGGCTCCCTGGATGTGATGATCGGTGAGCCATGCCTCGATGTCCGCGGCCACGTCGGGCTCGGAGCGAAACGGGATCCGATCGAGGATCCGCCGGCCCGTCGTCGGCGGAAGCGCCTCCATCATCTCGTCCCATTGCTCCTTCATCAGCTCCCAGACATACGGGCCGTTCTCGCGATCACCGAGCATCACCGCCAGCACCCAGAACGCGTCCTGGCTGCGCACGTCACCATCCAGGACCAAGTCGAAGAGTCGTTTTGCAGCATCGCGACCCGGCACGGTGGCCGCGGCGCGCAGGTTCTTGACAATCTCCTGCGGGTTCTGCGACGTATTCGAGATGTCGATGAACCGATCAAAGTCGTCGATATCACCGTTGGCCGCGGTCACAAAGAGGGCGGCGTCGGCGACCTCCGAGTCAACGCCATCCGGATTCTCCGTGACTTCGTTGAGCATGAGGCGTGCGGCCTCCTGGGTCGGTCGATCGTTGGCCAGGTTGCCTCGAGCGCGGATCAGCAAACCACGCAGCCTCCTGGTGCGATCGTCCTCGCCGGCGGCAGGTCCCCACCCCATCTCGTCCGCCTTGCCGGAGACCAGATTGCTGCTGAACTGCTGCAGGTCAGGGCGGATGTCTGAGGAGACGACGCGGTCGAGCTCCCCGAGGCCGGCGAGTGCCCCCTCCCAGACGTCGACTTCTCGCTCGTCGCCGAGCCGGCCAACGAGGGCGAGGAAGTCTCTCGCCTCGCTACCGCCTTTGAGCACGTCGGCCCACAGATCCGAGACCAGGTTGTAGCGCTCTGCGGCCTCCAGAGTGTCCAGCCTGTCGCGCACCGAGTTGCGAAGCTCCGGCGAGTACTGCACCCGGTAGAACCCGTTGCCCCCTGCGTTGACGACCAGCCCGTCGCCTGCATCGAACGTGACCGACTCCTCGCTCACCAGCACCCGCTGCTCACCGGTGTCAGAGCGCAGGATGACCGGCACCTGCCATCGGTGATCGCCCGGCTCGTCGAACCGGAATTGTTCCTGGGTGAGCGTGTAGGAACCCGGAGAGCCCGCCACAGCCAGCCTGGGAAAGCCCCCCTGAAATATCCACGTATCCATCATTTCGCCAACCGGCACACCCGAGGCGGCGTCGAGCGCGGCCCACAGATCGGCGGTCTCGGTGTTGGCGTGAGCGTGGTCCTTCAGATAGGTGCTCACCCCCTTGCGGAAGGTGTTTTCGCCGAGATACTGCTCGAGCATCCGCAGCACCGACGATCCCTTGAGGTAGGTGAGGTTGTCGAACATCTCGCTGGCCTCTTCCGGAGACTCGACGGGAAACTCGATCGGCCGCGTCGACTCGGTGGCGTCGGTATCCATCGAATCGGTGCGATCGGCGGCGAAGGTGAGCCAGGTCTCCCAATCCGGCCGGAACGCGTCGACACACTTCATCGAGGCGAATGTGGCGAAGGCCTCGTTGAGCCAGATGCCGTTCCACCACCTCATCGTGACCAGATCACCGAACCACATGTGGGCGATCTCGTGGGCAATCACCTCGGCTATCCGCATCAGCTCGGCTTGGGTGGCGCGCTCCCGGTCGAGCAGAAGGGCGGTCTCTCGGTAGGTGACCGCTCCGAGGTTCTCCATCGCTCCCCAGGCGAAGTCAGGGATGGCGATCATGTCCATCTTGTCGCCCGGATAGGGGATGTCGTAGTAGTCGGCGTAAAAGCGCAGGGCGAAGGCGCCGGCCTCGAGGGCGTAGTCGGTGAGATGCCCCTTCCCGGGAACGTGGGCGATACGCAACGGGATACCGTCGACGTCGATCGGGTCGGTGACTTCGAGCTCGCCGACGATGAAGGCGACGAGATAGGTCGACATCTTCATCGTGTCCTTGAACGTGATGGCGACCTTGCCGCTGCCTGCGCTTTCTCGTGCGACCTCCGGGGCGTTTGAGATCGCGGTCAGCGACTCATCGACGACGAGCGTCACTCCATACGTCGCTTTGAAGTCCGGTTCGTCCCAACACGGGAAGGCGCGACGGGCGTCTGTGGCCTCAAACTGGGTGGTGGCGATCGTCTTCTCGTTGCCGTCCCCGTCTGTATACACCGAACGGTAGAAGCCGCGCAGATCGTCGTTGAGGACCCCTTCAAAAGAGATCTCCAGCCTCCATGCACCGGGCTCCGCCTGATCGGAGAGGGTGAGCGTCGCACGCTCGGAGGCTTCGTCTGTCGTTGCGTCCGCCGCGATACGAGCGCCGGAGTCGTTGCGAAGCGTCGCATCGGTGATGGTCAGCTGGGCAGCGTTGAGGACGATTTCCTCCGTCGCTCCCGTGATCTCAACATCGATGATGGCAAGGCCGCCAAACGTCGCTTTATCGAGCTCTGGCGAGAGGGTCAGTGCGTAATGGTTGGGGACGACCGTTCGCGGCAGACGGTGATCGGATGACAAGAAGGCTCCTGGGTTGGCGTGCGGGGCGCGATGCTACCGGCGGGCAGAGAATCAGTTTCCAAGTCGCAAGTTGCCAGTTTCCAGCACGAGTCGCGATTCTTAGGCGGCTCCGCGGATTTGGAGATCGCCGAGCAGGAGCGCCGTCGCCTCTGCCACCTCGGCTACGGCACGGTCGAAAACCTCTTGGTTGTGGACCGCCGGCCGCTGGAACCCACTCACCTTGCGGATGTATTGGAGTGCGGCAGCCTCGATCTCCTCGGATGGAGCTGCGACCGACCCGTCACGCAGGCGTTTGATTGATCGACACATGCCGCCAGGGTAGATGAGTATCGCGGCCGGTCTATCCCCAGACGGGGAGGGGCTGCACGGTTAAGCCCCCTCCGTCCTCGGCCTTCGTCCTCGGCCACCTCCCCCAAAAGGGGAGGAAACGAGACTTGCGACTTCCGACTCACGACTCACGACTCACGACTCACGACTCACCTCGTCTCCGTTTCTGCGGTCTTTACAGAATCGACGGCTTCCCCTACGAGAATGCTGTTCAGCGTCGCCGCCAGCAAGTCGTAGGTCACAGGCCCGATGATCTTCCCCACCACGAGGCCGTCGCGGTCGATGA
>CAXMPL010000053.1:0-4649 GCA_964195125.1 uncultured Kiloniellales bacterium
GCCACCGATGTGGGAGCGATCACGTGCACCCGCGGTCCACGCGGGTGCACCTTCAGCTCGATCGGGTCCAGTGGTGTCCACCGCCGGGCGCTGCCGAAGAAGAGATCGAATGCCTGGTCGAACAGTGGGATCTCCTCGGGACGGGCCACGACCACCGCTCGAAACGCGTAATAGGCATCGTCACGGTCGGCGAGGCCGATGGTTTGTGCCGCTTCCAGCATGGCCACGGTCGTTTCTGGTACCCCGCGCAGACCTTGGGCGCGAAGAAAGCGGGTGAAGTGGACGAGGTTGTGGGTGAGGGGCGCGACGGGTGATTGGCTGACCGGGGGCGATGAGCCGTTCACGAGAGGCCTGGGAGAGTCGCGAGTCGCGAGTCGCGAGTGGCGAGTCCTCGCTGTTGCCTCATTTCATTCGCCCCCTGCTCAGCTGGCGGAGGCCAGGAGCTGCTGAGTTCCCCCGGAGCGCACTCGCTCGATGTCCTCCTGGTATTTGAGGATCACGCCGAGCGTGTCCTCTGCCACCTCCGGGTCGAGGCGCTCGGTTCCCAGCACGGCGAGCGCTGCCGCCCAGTCCAACGTTTCGGCCACCCCTGGCGGCTTGTACAGGTCCATGGCGCGCAGTGTCTCCATGGCTCGGGCGAGATCGGCGGCGAGCGCCTCGGGAACGTCTGGCACCTTGCGCATCACGATCGCAACCTCCCGATCGAAGTCCGGGTAATCGATCCAGTGATAGATGCAGCGCCGCTTCAGCGCATCGTGAATCTCCCTTGTCCGGTTCGATGTGAGCACGACAACCGGTGGATGATCGGAAGCGATGGTGCCGATCTCGGGGATCGTGACCTGGAAGTCGCTCAACAACTCCAGGAGGTAGGCCTCGAACTCCTCATCGGCTCGGTCCAGTTCGTCGATCAGGAGAACCGGCCGCTCTCCGTCCGCCGAGGCTTCTACGGCCTGGAGGAGGGGCCGAGAGACGAGATAGTCCCGACCCATGATGTCGTCGACCTCGGCCTGCTCTCCTTCGCCGCCGGCCTCGATGAGCCTGATGGCGAGCATTTGCTTTGGGTAGTCCCACTCGTAAACGGCGTGATTGACGTCGAGCCCCTCGTAGCATTGGAGACGGATCAATCGGGTGTCGAGAATCGAGGCAAGCACCTTGGCCACCTCGGTTTTTCCGACTCCGGCTTCGCCCTCCAGGAACAGTGGCTTGCCAAGCTCGAGGGCGAGGTAGATCGCCACCCCCAGGGAACGCTCAGGCACATACCGCTCTCCTTCTAAGGCAGTCAGAACGTCATCGATCGAATTCAGCATGCCCTAACCATAGGAAGCGGAGCGGGCACAACGCCCGCCCCGCCTCTGTTGCGCGCTCCCCAGAGGCTCCGCACACGGGGCGCGATCCGATCTGTTTTCACGCTGCCATTGCGGAGCCGTGGCCCGAGCGGCCCGCCGCCGAAGGCGGCAAGAGCGGGAAAAATCGCTCCACTTCCTGCGATACGACCGTTCACCTATTCGTTGCGCGCTCTTATACCCCGGCGTCGGTGAAGGCGTCGGCAAGAGCTCGCTTGGTGAGCACCGTCGCCAGATGGACCCGGTACTCGCCCGACGCGTAAGCATCTCCGAGCGGGTTGTCCAGCGCTGCGGCGACCTTGGACGATGCCTCGGCGATCGACTCTGCGCTCACAACCTGGCCTACGAGCGCTGCCTCAGCCGCCTCGGCTCGCTCCGGCGTCCCGGTGATACCACCGATCGCAATCCGCGCCGCCGTACACGTGCCGTCGGCCGCGGACACCACCGCTGCAACGCCAACCACGGCATAGCTGGATGCCGGGTGGCGGTGTTTCTTGTAATCGCCGCCCTGTTCGGCTCCGATCACCGGAGCCTCCACCGAGGTGACGAGCTCTCCGTCGGCATGCGCCGGCGTGAACATGTCGACGAAGTAATCGTCGGCCGGTATCGAGCGGTCGCCGCTTGTTCCGGTGACGGTGATGGTGGCTCCGAGTGCCGTCAGCACCGTCGGATAGTCGGCTGCCGGATCGGAGTGGGCAATGCTGCCGCCGATGGTTCCCCTGTTGCGCACCGCCGGATCCCCGATATGGGCGGCGGTGTCGGCGAGGATCGAGCAGTCGCTTTGGACGAGCTCGGAGGCGGCGACCGCGGCGTGCTTGGCCAAGGCGCCGATGGTGAGCGAATCACCATTCCGGCTGATCCCATCCAGTCCTTCGATCCTGCTCAGGTCCACCACCGCCGGCGGGTTGGACACACGGAGTTTCATCGCAGGCAGCAGGCTGTGGCCGCCGGCGAGTGGACGAGCCCCCTCCACGCTGCCAAGGAGATCGACGGCCTCGGCGAGCGTGTCGGGCCGGTAGTAGTCAAACGGTGCGGTCTGCATCATTTGCCTCCCTTCTGTGCCTCTTGGATCGCGGTCCACACCCGTTCCGGTGTCAGTGGCATGTCCACCTGCTGGACTCCGAGCGGAGCGAGGGCGTCCATGACCGCGTTGTATACCGTCGGTGTGGAGGCGATGGTCCCGGTCTCGCCGACACCCTTGACCCCGAGCGGGTTGACGTTGGTGGGCGTCTCGGTCTTACCCAACTCGAAGCTGGGAAGGAACTCCGCCTTGGGGATGGCGTAGCTCATCATCGATCCGGTGACCAGGTTGCCGTCGTCGTCGTATACCGCCCCCTCCCAAAGCGCCTGGGCGGCGCCCTGGGCGACCCCTCCTTGGACCTGGCCCTCGACGATCATCGGGTTGATGACCGGGCCGCAATCGTCCACCGCCACGTAGCGTTGGAAATCGATCTCCCCGGTTTCGGGATCGACCTCCATCTGGGCAATGTGAGTGCCGAACGGGTACACGAAGTTCCCCGGGTTGAAGAAGCTCGACGCCTCCAGTCCGGGATCGACCCCCTCAGGCAGATCCCATGCCGTGTTGGCGGCGAGGGCGATGTCCTGGATGGTCTTGCCGTCAGCCCTCGAGCCCTTTACCGAGAACACACCGTCGGAGAACTCGATGTCCTCTTCTGCTGCCTCCAGCATGTGGGCCGCGATCTTGACGCCCTTGTCCTTGATATGGCCGATGGCACCCATGATCGCCCCGCTCGCCACCGGCGTGGTGCGGCTGCCATAGGTACCCCACCCCATAGGGGTCTTGTCGGTATCTCCATAAACGACATCCACGTCCTCGAGCGGCACCCCGAGCTGGTCGGAAACGATCTGGGCGAACGTTGTCTCTTCCCCTTGGCCGTGGGGGGCCACCCCGACCATGAGGGAGACCTTTCCCGTCGGATGAAAACGAACGATGGCGCTTTCCCACAGCCCGCCACCGAAACCGACCGCACCCGCCACCTCGGAGGGACCGAGCCCGCAGATCTCGGTGTAGGTCACCACGCCGATCCCGACGAGTCGCCCTTCCTCTCGTGCCTTTGCTTGTGCCTTCCTGGCGTCCTCGTAGCCGAACATTTCCAGGGCCTTGTCCAGTGCGCCTACATAGTTGCCCGTGTCGTAAACGAGCCCGGTCGCCACCTCATGGCCGTTGTCGAACGGCTCGATGAGGTTGCGTCGCCGCACCTCCACCGGATCCATGTCCAGCTCGCGAGCGACCAGATCGACCATGCGCTCCAGCATGAAGGTGGCCTCGGGGCGACCGGCTCCCCGGTAGGCATCGGTTGGTGTCGTGTTGGTGAAGGTCCCGTACACGTCCTCGTGGATGGCTCCGATGTCATAAGAACCCGAAAGGATGAGCCCGTGCAGAATGGTGGGCACACCGGTCGACGCCGTTGACAGATAGGCTCCGAGACCGGCCCAGGTCTGTGCCCTCAGGCCGAGGATCTTGCCGTCCTTGGTCGCCGCCATCTCCACCTCGGCGATGTGGTCGCGACCATGGGTGGTCGCCACGTAGTTCTCGCTCCTGGTCTCCGCCCACTTGACCGGTCTGCCCACCTGCTGCGAGGCAAAGACCACCATGGTGTCTTCCGGGTAGTGCGCGAGCTTTGATCCGAAACCGCCGCCAACATCTGGTGCGATCACCCGGATCTTGTGCTCGGGAACCGGGGTGTCCAGCGACAGCAGGAACCTGACGATGTGCGGGTTCTGGCTGGTCACCCACAGGGTCAGCTCGCCCATCGCATCGTCCCAGCGAGCAAGTGCCGCTCTTGCCTCCAACGCGTTGGGGATGAGCCGCTGGTTGGTGATGGTTTCCTTGACCACGACGTCGGCAGAGGCGAAGGCGCCTTCGACGTCACCGCCATCTACAACCCAGTGGAAGCATTGGTTATTCGGCGCCTCCTCGTGCAGTTGCGGCGCGTCGGGGTCCGTTGCCTTCCTGACATCGACAACCACAGGGAGAACGTCGTAGTCGACGTCCACGGCATCCGCAGCATCCCTGGCGTTGGCGTCGGTGTCGGCGACGACGATGGCAACGGCGTCACCGACGTAGCGAACGGTGTCGATGGCGATCGGGAGGTGGGGCGGTGTCACGGTGTCGGAACCGGGGACCACCCAGGCGCACGGGATACCACCGAATCCGGCGTCGGCCATCTCCTGGCCGGTGAACACGCCAACGACCCCTGGCATCTCGGTCGCGGCCGAGGTGTCGATCCCCTTGATCCGGGCGTGAGCAAGCGGCGATCGCTTCACCGCCATGTGCACCATGCC
>CAXMPL010000054.1:0-2169 GCA_964195125.1 uncultured Kiloniellales bacterium
TCGACCGGGGTCGGGCGGGCGGTGGTCGTGTCGGCCATGGCGGGGATGACCGATGGCCTGATCGACGTCGTCGAGTTGGCCGGTCGCCGAGATCCGCTCTACGAGGAGCTTGCAAACGGGTTGCGGGACAAACAGGTCGCATTGGCGGACGAGTTGATGGCAGGCGATCACGAGCTGGTCGCTCAAATCGAGAAGGATTGGGTCGACATCAAGGACGTGTTGCGAGCCTCGTGGGTCATGCACCGGGTGTCGGAGAGCGCGGTTGGCACCGTCGCCGGCTTTGGCGAGGTGTGGTCCGCTCGTCTGCTGGCGGCCTATCTGGGGAGCCAGGGAATTGACGCCACCTGGCTCGACGCCCGCGATGTCCTGGTCGTGCGCTCCACTGGGTTGCTGCCCGTCGTCGACTGGGACGCTTCGCGGGCACGACTCGACGACTGGCTCGGCGCCAACGATGTGGACACGGTGGTGATCACCGGGTTCATCGCCTCAGATCCCGCAGGTGCTCCCACGACGCTTGGCCGCAACGGCAGCGACTACTCGGCTTCGATCTTCGCCTCGCTGCTTGGTGCAACCGAGATCGTGATCTGGACCGACGTCGATGGAGTGCTCAGCGCTGACCCGCGTCTGGTTCCCCAGACCCGGGTCCTCGACGAGCTCTCTTTCAACGAGGCGATCGAGCTTGCTTACTTCGGCGCCGAAGTGATCCATCCAGCAACCATGGGCCCTGCGATCGAGGACGAAATCCCGATCTATATCAGGAATGCGTTCAACCCGTCTGCGCCGGGGACCCGGATTCATGCCAGCGTTTCGCCGACATCGCCGGTGAAGGGATTGGCTTCGATCGGTGACATGGCCCTGATCAACCTCGAGGGAACGGCGATGATCGGGGTTCCCGGGATTTCCGAGCGCCTCTTCGGAGCTCTCCGGGAGGCCGAGGTCTCGGTAGTCATGATCTCCCAAGGGAGCTCGGAACACTCGATCTGCTTTGCCACGTTGCAATCGGAGGTCCATATCGCAAGCCGGGCCATCAACGAGGCATTCGAGTCGGAGACCCGATATGGGCAGATCCAGGCGCCCGCGATCACCCAGGACTGCACGATCCTGGCGGTTGTTGGCGATGGGATGGCTGGCACCCCCGGGATCGCCGCCAACTTCTTCGGGGCGCTGGCCCGTGCCGGTGTCAATGTTCGAGCCATCGCACAGGGCTCCTCGGAACGCAACATCTCGGTCGTCATCGACAGTGCCGATGCCACCCGGGCGCTGCGAGCCGCCCACTCCAGCTTCTATCTCTCCAAACAAACCCTGTCGATCGGCCTGATCGGGCCTGGTCACGTTGGCTCGACGTTGCTCGATCAGATGGCGCGGCGTCTCGACTGGCTGCGCGAAGAGTTCGACGTCGACCTTCGCGTTCGAGCGATATGCAACAGCTCCACCATGGTCCTCGACGAGCACCGCATCGACCTCGCCGAGTGGCGGTCCCGCCTCGAGCAGCCCGATCCGAGCGCGGTTCCTGCAGATCTGGACGTGCTCGCCGACTACGTCTATACCGAGTCGGTCCCGCACGCCGTCATCATCGACTGCACCGCAAGTGAGCAAGTGGCGATGCGGTACGTGGACTGGCTCTCCCAGGGCATCCATGTGATCACCCCGAACAAAAGGGCGAGCACGGGACCACTCGACTACTACCGCGCCTTGCAGCAGAGCGCCCGCCGCGCCGACGCCCACTACTTCTACGAGACCACGGTCGGAGCAGCACTCCCCATCGTGCAGACGCTGCGCGACCTGGTGCAAACCGGGGATGAGATCCACCGCATCGAGGGCATCTTCTCCGGGACGCTGTCCTACCTGTTCAACAGCTTCGATGGGTCCGTTCCTTTCTCAGAGATCGTGGCCGCGGCGAGAGCCGAGGGGTACACCGAACCCGATCCCAGGGAGGATCTGTCGGGGATGGACGTGGCCAGGAAGGTGGTGATCCTGGCCCGCGAGATGGGGCTCGACATCGAGCTTGCCGACGTAGCGGTGGAAGGCCTGGTGCCGGCCGGCCTGGAGGCGGGAACTCCAGAAGACTTCCTCACCCGGCTCGAGGACTATGACGACGAGATGTTGCGCATGGTCGAAGAGACCCGATCTCGGGGCGAGGTCCTGCGTTTTGTCGGCGTCATCGATCCG
>CAXMPL010000055.1:0-1599 GCA_964195125.1 uncultured Kiloniellales bacterium
CCCGCCCGGTCGCCGTCGACTTCCCATCCCGTCGCCAGGTGAAGCCGAGTGCAGGGCCCGCTGGAGCCGATCCGGCGCACCATCGTATGTTGACGAAGCCTCACCGACATCGTGGCGGGTTAGGCTCGAGGTCGGTCAACAGGCAAGGAGATCGCGTGTTTGATCTGATCGGGTTTTTGATCGCAGGCGGGATCGTCGGCGCCATTGCCCGTCTTCTTGTGCCAGGCAGGGACCCGATGCCGTGGTGGGGGACGATCCTTCTCGGTGCGGCTGCGGCGATCATCGGTGGCTGGCTGGCAGGGCTGATTACACCGGACAATCGTGGGTTCCCGTGGATCGCTTCGATCATCGCCGGCGTAGCGCTGGTCCTGATCGTCCGGTTTGTCAGAAGCCGAGCGGCTTCCTAACCCGCCAAAACATCCGCCTTGGCGGCGAGGCCGGTGTCCTTTGTGGTGAGCGCCTTCTCCGAGTGGGTGCTCAGGGCGAGCGTTACCTTGTTCCACCGAATATCGATATCGGGGTGGTGGTCGGCGACCTCCGCTGCCATCGCCACTCCGGTGACGAAACCGATGGCGGCGGCGAAGGTGCCGAACTGATAGGTGCGGGTGATCGTCTCGCCGTCGAGCTGCCAGTCCGGGTTGGCGGCGGCGAATTGCTTTCGATCCTCAGCGGTCAAGATGTCCATGGTGCCTCCAGAGACCGATGATACGCTCCCGGTAGGCTGGTCGGCCGTGGATTCCTCGTTCGCACCGCTGCGCGCTGAGCTCGAGCACGTCGCCGGCCTGCCGGTGCCCTGGTACCTGGCGGGGGGCTGGGCGATCGATCTGTTCGTCGGCCGGGTCACCAGACAGCACCACGATGTCGACCTCGTTATCGGTCGTCTCCATCAACGCACGGTCTACCAGCACCTGGCCGATCGGGCCTGGTACATGATCGTTCCTCACCCCGATGGTCTGACCGGCAAGGGAACGATCGAGGTCTGGGACGGGACACCACTGGTGATGCCCGCCCACCAGATCCTCGCCGACGACGAGCACGGCCATCGCATCGAGTTTCTGTTGTCCGAGATCGACGAAGGCCTCTGGCGATCCGGGCGAAACCCCGAGGTGACGATGCCAACGGTGCGGATGGCGTTGACCACATCCGACGGGATCCGCTATCTGGCACCGGAGATCGTGCTGCTATACAAGGCGAAGCTGGGCAGGACCTGGGACGAGGCGGACTTCGAGATCGCGCTGCCCGAGATGGGCGTGGGCCAACGGGACTGGCTGTTCCATGCGCTGGAGGAAGAGCACCCAGGACATCCCTGGCTGGACCGGCTCGGGTAGACCCTTCATAGGGCGGACGGCGGGTCAGCCGATGACGATGTTGACCAAGCCTGGTGGGCGGGCGATGACCTTTTGCACCTCACCCTGCCCGAGATAGATCTGTATGCGCTCCGAGGCCATGGCGGCAGCCGTGACCGCCTCCTCGTCGCTGTCGGGCGCGACCTCGATCCGGTCGCGCACCTTCCCATTCACCTGGACGACGAGCGTCACGGTCGGGTCGGCCGCTACCGCAGAATCCACATCCGGCCAGGCCTGCACGTGGATG
This sequence comes from uncultured Kiloniellales bacterium, assembly GCA_964195125.1. Lineage (GTDB taxonomy): Bacteria > Actinomycetota > Acidimicrobiia > Spongiisociales > UBA5794 > JACZST01. Next base: position 1,594 of record CAXMPL010000055.1, read on the forward strand.
CTGTCC
>CAXMPL010000056.1:0-8928 GCA_964195125.1 uncultured Kiloniellales bacterium
GCCTCGTGGCGATCTTCGATTGTCCATCCTTCGGCGTAGAAGCGGATGTCGAGGCCGGGGACCAGGTCGGGGGCTTCGCCTTGCTCGAGGAGATAGGGGAGCGGTGGGCGTTGGTGGCGATCCAGGTTGCGTTCGGTGGAGATAGCGAAAGCGAGCAGCCCACCGTCGCCGAGATGGGCGACCATCGTGGGGAACAGCCCTCGGTCGAGGTAGTGCACCATCAGGATGAGGTCCCAGGGACCCTCCGGGAACAGATCGGTCTCGAGATCGGTCTCCATGGTGGTGATCCGCTCATGGTCGACCTGGGACAGCGCGACATGCGAGAAGTCGACGAGGGTGACCTCCCAGCCCCGATCCGCCAGCCACCGGCTATTTCTTCCACTGCCGCCTGCGACATCGATTGCCCGCCCGCCCTCGCGAAGGAGCGGTGCGAGCTCGACGGTCACAAAGGCGGACGGCATAGCCGGTGTGCCCTTGCTGCGGTGGCGCTCGTCCCATGTATCGCTGCTCACCCCGCTATCGAAGCACAATCGGGACGCCGCTTCGACCGCTACAATGTATCCAAGAACGCGTCTCGCGTTCCCCTTCGGGGGTGACATGGTTTCGACTGTGAGGGTTGAGGCGCCGGAAGCGAGCCGAGATCCCCGGAACCTCGTTAAAGAACCGGGAACAACCATAAGTGCCGAAGACAACTTCGCACTCGCTGCCTAACTAAGCGGCGTGTCCGCCCGGAGGGTGCCTGCCTCACCGGAATCGGGCAACGCAATGCAGGATGCCCCCGCTGGGGTGCCGGGACCGGCGGGGTAAGACACTTCCGGCTAGGGCCCAGGAGAAGTTGCCGACGGCGTCTCCAGGGTTCCGAAAGCTCGCTGTCGGCTGCGCTCGGAGATGCCGACGCTGAAACCTCATGGGACGGGGGTTCGATTCCCCCCACCTCCACCGCTCTTCTTCGTCGCTCAGGTTTGGTAGCGATCCTCAGCGCGGGGCGACGATCCCATCACAGTTGGCGCATACCCGGTAGTCGCCGATCTGCGTCATTGGTCGGAGACATGAGCTACACGACAGCGCTTCTGCTCGTCGCTCCTTCCAGACGGTGACGCCGGCGGCGGTGCCGACACCGATGGTCAGTGCCACGACGACGACGGCGAGCAAGAGCGTCGCCACCCCGATGGGCCCGCCGATGGCTCGGCTCATCGCCAGCAACACGAGAAAGGTTGCTCCGCCGCCGACCACGATGTGTAGAACACCCATTGCCGTGGCACAGGATGACTCACGCCGCGCATCTGGGCAAACACATCCCGGTACGCCGAAGCACGTCGCACCTGCGAAACTGATGACGAAGAGGAGGTTCGAATGGCGGCGAAGACGCCGGGCCTGGTCTGCGCTCATCACCACCTGTATTCGACCCTGGCTCGGGGTATGCCCCCTCCGCCGAAGACCCCGACAAACTTCCAGGAGATTCTCGAGCAGATCTGGTGGCGCCTCGACGCTGCCCTCGACCTCGAGATGATTCGCTGGTCGGCGATGCTCGGGGCACTGGAAGCCCTCGAGTCTGGAACAACGGCCATTGTCGACCACCACGAATCGCCAAACGCCATCGAAGGCAGTCTCGACGTTATCGCCGAAGCCTGTGCCGAGGTCGGAGTGAGGGTGCTCTGCGCCTACGGCATCACCGATCGTCACGGTGCCGAGGGAGCCAAGCGCGGCCTCGAGGAGAACGAGCGGTTCATCAGCGCCGGCGGCAACGGCCTGGTTGGCATCCACGCCGCCTTCACCTGTAGCGACGAGTCCCTGGGATCCGCAGCGGCCCTTGCCGACGAGCTCGGGGTCGGGGCCCACATCCACGTCGCCGAGGGGGGCGGCGACATCGAGGCCGCGGACCGGCTCGATGGGTTGACCAGCGACGCCTGGCTGCTCGCCCACTGCGTCCACCTCCCAAGCGACCACAGCCTCCGTGGCACGATCCTCCACAACCCGATGTCAAACTTGAACAACGAGGTCGGCTACGCCAACCCCGCCCGTTTTGCCAACCCCATCGCCCTCGGCACCGACGGAATCGGAGCCAACGTCATCGAATCCTTCCGACTCGCTTACGTCATGCAGCGCTCGGTGGACGTCACCGTCGGCCCCGACGACGCATGGTCGTGGCTCGAGCAGGGCTGGGAGATCATGCCGGACGCCCGCAAGGACGAGGTGACCTGGTCATATGACCCGATGGACCCCTGGCACATCGCCTTCACCCCTGGGATCCGGCCCCTCGAGGTCAAGGTCGATGGCGCGATCGTCTACACCGACGGAGCACCGACCAGGGTCGACGCCGCCGAGGTGCGCGCCAGGGCGGCCGAGCAGGCCGAGCGGCTGCACGCCAGACTGTGATGAGCTAGGAGCAGCCATGGGCGACCGATTTCACCAAATCTCAATGGAGGCGCTCACCGACTGGGCGTTTGATGAGCTGGAACAGAAGGACCAGCTCTTCGGCGTCCCTCGCTCGGCGTTCTTCGTTCCCAGCCTCGACGACCCGTTCCGCATCGAGAAGTACGGGGTCGAAATGGACACCCCGTTCGGGGTTGCCGCGGGCCCGCACAGCCAAATGGCGCAGAACATCATCGTCTCCTGGCTGGTCGGAGCCCGGTTTCTGGAACTGAAGACAGTGCAGACCCTCGACGAGCTCGACATCAACAAGCCCTGTATCGACTGCGAGGACGAGGGCTACAACGTCGAGTGGTCGCAGGAGCTGAAGGTCCATGAGTCGTTCGATGAATACCTGCGCGCCTGGGTGCTGATCTACGCCCTCCACCACAAGCTCGGGTTCCCCACGCCGGATCCCGGGATGATCTTCAACATGAGCGTTGGGTACAACCTGGAGGGCATCCTCGAACCCAACGTTCAGTGGTACCTCGACGTGATGCGTGATGCCTCCGACTACCTCCCCTCCTACGTCGACATCGTCGCCAAGCGTTATCCGGAGATTGCGGACGTCGACATCCCCTCTGAGCTATCCAACACGATCACGCTGTCGACGATGCACGGCTGCCCGCCGGACGAGATCGAGCGCATCATGACCTACCTGCTCGGGGAGCGGGGCCTGCACTCTTCGGTGAAGTGCAACCCGACGCTGCTCGGCGCCGACCGGGTGCGGGGCATCGTCAGCGATGACCTTGGATTCGACGACATCCCCATCCCCGATGAGGCATTCGGCCACGATCTGATGTACGTCGATGCGGTCCCGATGTTCCACAACCTGCGGCGAGTCGCCCGCGAGCGCGACCTGACGTTCGGCCTGAAGCTCACCAATACCCTCGAGGTGGAAAACTGGCGGACGGTGTTCGACGATGACGAGTGGATGTATCTGTCGGGGCGTGCGCTGCACCCGGTAACCACGAACCTGGCCAACCTGCTGAACGAGGAGTTCCGTGGCGACCTGCTGTTTTCCTTCGCCGGGGGCGCAGACGCCTTCAACGTCGCCGATCTGCTCGCCGGCGGGATGAAGACGATCACCACCTGCTCCGACCTCCTGAAGTCCGGTGGTTACCTCCGCATGATCCAGTACATGGAGCAGGTACGTGAGGCCGTCGACAAGGTGGGCGCCAGGGACATCACCGACTTCATCGCCCGCACCGCGGTGACCGGTGAACGGTTCGGTGAGTTCGCCAAGACGCTTCGAGCGTCGGCGCTCACCGACACAGGGCTCAACCTCAGTCTCGAGGCGTGTGAGGAGCTTGGCGAGTCCTTGCGCACCAGGACCAATGGTGAGCCGATCACGAGCCTCATCGCTCAATGGGCCGACGAGCGTGGGCTTGACGATATGCGTCGGGATGCGCTGGTGGCACAAACCATCAAGGTGCTAGCCAGGCTCAACCTGCAGGCATACGCCGATACGGTGCGCACCGACTGGCGCTACCAGAAGCACTCGTTTCGCATGGACCGCTCGAAAACGGACCGCGAGCTCGACCTGTTCGACTGCATCGAGGCCCCGTGCGTCGACGGGTGCGCGGTCGACCAGCACGTCCCGGCGTACATGCGTGCGGTACGCGAGGGCAATCTCCTGGATGCGATCGAGATCACCCGCGCCGATAACCCGCTGCCCTCCATCCTGGGACGGGTGTGCGATCACCTGTGCGAGAGCACGTGCGTGCGCACCCACTACGACGAGCCGCTTGCGATCCGGCAGATCAAGCGATACATCATGGACCAGGAGGACACTCCGGTGATGTTCCCAAAGGTGGAGCGCGGCTCGAGTAGGGTCGCGATCATCGGTGCCGGCCCTGCTGGGCTGGCTGCTGCCCAGGGCCTCGGCTACGCGGGCTTTGGCGTCACCATCTTCGAGACCCAGGCGTACGCGGGCGGAATGGTCGGCGGCACCATCCCCAAGTACCGGCTCCCCGACGCTCAGATCGCCCAAGATATGGCGATCCTCGACGGGCTTGGCGTCGACATCCAATACAACCAGACCGCTGGGGTCGACTTCACGTTGAGCAGCCTCCGCAGCGACGGATACGACGCGGTGTTCATCGCCGTCGGCGCGCAGTTGGCAAAGCAGCTCGGATTCGACGGTGAGGACAGCGAAGACGTCGTTTCAGGGATCACCTTCCTGCGCAGCGTTCGTGAGGAGCGCCCGATGCCGATCGGGGACCGGGTCGCGGTCATCGGCGCCGGGGATACGGCCATGGATTGTGTCCGTTCTGCCTTACGGGTCGGGGCGTCGGACGTATCACTGGTCTACCGCCGCAGCATCGATCAAATGCCGGCAGACCCCGAGGAGATCCACGCCTGCATCGACGAGGGGATCAACATCATCGAGATGGCGACGCCGTCCGGTCTTGCGGTGTCCGATGGCAGGGTGACCGGTTTGTTGTGCACACGGACCGAATACCGCGGCGACCGCGATGCCTCGGGACGAAAGATTCCCCACGCCGTTGCCGACTCCGAGTTCGAGATTCCTGTCGACACGCTCCTACTTGCGATCAGCCAGCATTCGATCTTCGATTTCTTCGGCGAAGACATCCCGGAGCTCACCGGTCGCGGCTACATCGCCGTCGACGCGGACACCTTCGCTACTTCGGTGGATGATGTCTACGCAGGAGGAGATGTTGCCGACGATGGCCCGTCGTCGATCGTCAGAGCCGCCGCAGACGGCAAGGCGGTCGCCAATGCGATCGCTGCTGCCCTCGGAACCCCGGCGCCGGCGACAGAGCATGTCGAGCCCGAGATGGACCTCCACGAACTGGTCATCCGCCGATCACGGCGCGAGTATCGGGTGCCCATCGAGCACTCCCCACTGGACCAGCGTGACAACTTCGATGAGACAGTCGTCGGCTACACCGACGAGCAGGCAGCGGCCGAGGCCAGCCGGTGCATCGACTGCGACGTGGTGTGCAGCCTGTGCGTCGGAGTGTGCCCGAACATGGCGTTGGTCACCTACGAGATGGATCCGGTGCGCTTCGACGTTCCCGTGCTCGGCGCCGACGGTCACAGCACCGGCACGACGCCGTTCCTAGCCGACCAGAAGTACCAGATCGCAGTGCTCACCGACTTCTGCAACGAGTGCGGCAACTGCGTCACCGCCTGCCCGACCTCGGGGGTGCCGTACCAGGACAAGCCACGGCTCTACCTGAACCGGGATGAGTTCGATGGTGAAGACGACAATGCGTTCATGATGTTCGACGACGGGAGCATCGAGGCCCGCTTCGACGGCGAAACTCACCGGTTGAGCATCAACGGTGTGGTCGATTACGTCTCTCCTGCGGTGACCGCGACACTCGACCCAGAGACGTTTGCCGTGCTGGAGGCCGCCGCCGCAGGCAATGCCGGCGACGGCGATCCAATCTCGCTGGAGCCGGCAGCGGTCATGTATACCGTGTTGCAAGGGGTCGCCGGGTCAATGGGCCATCTGCCCCGGGCGCCCGTGATGGGCCCCGCCGGGACGTTCGTCGCCGATCCGGAGGTCTGAGCCACCCATGATCGGCGGATACTCGGGCACCCCGCTCAGCCGAAAGCTCGGTATCACGACCGATGATCGCGTCGGGACGTTTGGGGCGCCGCCGGTGTTTGCGGACCTGCTCGACCCGCTCCCGACGGGCGCCGCGCTGGTCCGGTCGCCACGAACGCGATGTCCGATAATGGTCGTCTTCGCCACGACGGCTGCCGAGCTGGAATCGCGATTCACCCGAGCCATTGGGTTGCTCCCATCCGACGGGGGGTTGTGGGTAGCCTGGCCAAAACAGACATCCGGTATCGACACCGAGCTCGACTTCGCCGTGGTCCAAACCCTTGGGTTGGACGCCGGCCTAGTCGACAACAAGGTGGCCGCAATCGACGCCACCTGGTCAGGCCTCAGGTTCGTGGTGCGGACGAAGGATCGCGAAGGCTGGTCACCCCCGAGGTAGAGCAACTACGACCGCGGAATCACCACGACGCGGTCGATGTCGGGGTCGGCGACGAGTTGTGTGCTGAGGTCTCTGGCAGCCTCGATGTCGTCCGATCCGACCTTGGTCACCGCGACCACCACCCTGGCGTGTGGGGGAACTTCCTTCAATCCACCAGCAGCGCTGGTCACTACCCTCGCCACGTCCCTCGGGCCGAGGTGGTAGGTGAGCGGTCGCTCCAGAATGGCCGCCACGCGTTCCGGCCGGTGGCAGGCGGTGGCTATCGAACGTCCGATGGCATCGATCCCGGTGACGACGACGACAACGGTGGACGCCGATGGAATGGCAGGCTCGAACTCGGAAGGAGCCTTGAGCGATCGGCCCCTGGCACCGTCGGCTTCCACCAGGATGAAATCGGCCGACGTGGACGAGAACAGTGCGTTCACCTCCGCCGGGGACGGCCCGGTCATCTTCGACTCCGACCCGCGGTGCACGACGTACACCAGCCCTCCGCGATCGAGGTTTGCGTCGACCGCCCCGCGGGGGTCGACTACCGGGGACTCGACCTCATCGGTGCTCATCCTCGTCGTGGTGGTGATCACCACACGGTGCCCGGCGTCAGCCAACTCACGACCGAGCCAGAGCATCAAGGTGGTTTTGCCACCCGCTCCCACGAATGAGACCAAGTCACGCTCACCCAGGCCGAGTCGTTCCGTCAACGATTCGCCTACTGCTGGTGCAACCACGTCATCACCGCCTCGAGGACCCCGCCGGCGACGGAGAGGGACTTGTCCGAGATCTCAAACCATGTCGATAGGTGTGCCCTCGGATCGATATCGCCAATCTTGAGGCCATTTCTCACCGGGCCCGGGGCGATCAGGCCCCGAACCACCCCGGCAATCGGCGCAGCAACTCTGCCTTCGTCGATCCGGCCCAGCGTCTGCTGCGCGGTGACCAGCTCTCCGATCTCGACATCCCACTCGACGCTGCCGTCGGCAGCGGCCCGAACCACACGACCAGAGGACTCACCGCCTACCGGGCCGGGAACCCCGGTGTCCGCTTCCGCCGCACCTTCCCAGAGCACCCGGCCGAGATGGTGGCCCCGGTTGGTCTCAACCACGGCGTCGCAGCTGTCACCGGCGACGAAGCCGGGACCGAGGCCGACGACCAATGGCGCCATCCCTCGGGTGGTGTCGAGAGGCTTCTTGGCGAGCCGGGCGTCGACGACGATGGAAACCGGGTTCGGGAACTGCGGGATGGTTTCGCTTACCAGCACGGCAACCGCGTCTGCTGTCGCCTCGATGGCGTCGTTTGGTGTATCGACGAGCACCGCCTCGACATTTTCGACCACGATGGTTCCTTGGGTTACCGCGGTGGAGAACGCGACGGTGCGCCGCACCGTGAGCGGTCGCGGAATTTCGAGAACGACGACGGGAAACCCCGCTCGGCTGAGCCGCCACGCCGTGCCCGTCCCAAGATCCCCGCCACCTCGCACGACGACCAGGTTCTCCGGCATCAGTCTTCTTCTTGAACGATTGTCGAACGGGTCTCCTTGATGATCTCGGAGAGGATCGATACTGCGATCTCCTCAACGGTCTCGGCGCCGAGCTCGATGCCGACCGGGACATGGATCCGATCGAGAGCGGCCTCGGCGAGGCCGTTTTCGATGAGCTGTTGCTTGGTTGTGATCCATCGCCGTTCGCTGCCCATAACGCCGATGTAGCGGGCGGGCGTCTCCAATAGCCGCGGGATCGCGTCCACGTCGATGTCGACGCCCCTGGACACGACCACGACCGAGGTGTCCTCGGTGACCGGAGCTGCGGCGAGGGCAGAGGCAACAGAGCCGGAAATTCGCACGTCGGCATCGGGCAGTGCCTCTTCGCTGATCCGTTCGGCTCGATCGTCGTTGGCGATCGTTCGATAGCCGAGCCAGTGGGCGAGGTCGACGACCGCCGCACCAACGTGGCCGATGCCGATGACAAAGACGGTGTGTGGGGGCATGTAAGGCTCCAAGTAGACGGTCAGCTCTCCACCGCAAACGCCGGGGTCCCCCCGATCGGGGTCGACAAGGGCATATGTTTCTAGACGAGTCTTGCCGGTGCGCAGCGCTTCGAGTCCGTCCTCGATCACCCGTGACTCCAGCTCGCCACCGCCGATGGTCCCCGACTGATCGCCTTGGGAGTAAATGAGCATCTTGGTACCGGTATGGCGGGGCACCGATCGTCTGGTGGCCACGATGGTGGCGAGCACGACCGGCCGACGCTCGGCTATTGCCACCGACATCTCGGCGAGTAGCGATTGATTCACGACTTGGTCACATCGATTGCAGCGCTCGCCAGACCCGTTCCGGCGTGAGCGGAATTGCGTCGATTCGGGCGCCGGTGGCGTCGGCGACGGCGTTCCTCATTGCCGGGGCAACTCCATCCTTCGGGATCTCGGCGATGGCCTTGGCACCGAACGGTCCACTCTTCTCCATGGTCTGCACCAGGATGGCTTGGATGCGTGGCATCTCGTCCGCACGGTAGATCTTGTATGGGCCGAACCTGGCGTTGACCATCCGGCC
>CAXMPL010000057.1:0-8520 GCA_964195125.1 uncultured Kiloniellales bacterium
TCTACGCGATCCACCGCAATCGTGTACCCGGCAGCTGCGCCCTCGGTGTCGAGCAGGTCGCAGAGCAGCAAGCGCTCGCCGTCAAAGAAGGGGTGGCTGATCGTCGACACCACCGACCCGGCAACGAGCCCGACCTTCATAGGTGCACCTCGTCCACGATCCCGACGATGGCATGGTCGACCGGGACGAACCTCGGCTCCAGGGCTTCCGCCGCCTCCCTTGATGCCACCACATAGACAAGCTCCCCTGGACCCGCCATGTGCACTGCGTCGGCAGCGACGATCGGTTCGCCGACAGGCTCTTGATGCTTGTCGAGCGGTTGCACGATGAGAAACCGCACACCCTCGAGCCCCTCGGCCTTGATAGTGGCCACCACCGTCCCCGTGACCCGTCCCAACTGCATCAGCGCTCCCCAGGGCGACGAGCTAACCGGTAGTTGAGGCGCAGCTCGCGTGCCAGGTTGTCCCGGATCTCGTCGTGGAGCTGAGCGATGATGACGTGGCGCAGCTCGGTGTCGGTGCGTTCACCGCGGGACACAGCCGCGTCGACGGCGGCCTCTACCTCGGCAAGGTCGCCACTGAATAGTGCGTAACCCTTGCCGCCGAGGCCGTCGGCGAGCCGGACCGCCGGAACGTCGACGGCGGCTGCTTTGACTCCTGCATCGGCGGCGTCGATGCAGGCGGCGATCGTCACCGTCTCCACCACGCCCAGCGCATCTCCCCGACAGTCCGCCAAGTCGGCCTCGGAGATGATGGCGTCGACGACCAGTGGGTGGACATCGGGGAGAAACACCAGGTCGACGAGGGTGTCGCCGGCAACAGAAGATCCGGTATCGACGGCCACCTCCACGCTTGCGGTGTCGCCGGAGACCACGATGACGTAGCGGCCGGGATGGACGGTTCCTGTGTAGATCGAACCGAGCGGTGACGCTTTGACCATCGCATCTCCAACAAGGATGCCAACCGCAATCGAGTCCACCTCGACAACGGCGATGGCAGGATCAGACAATGCGCAGCGCCCCGACGACAGTGACGCGCCGGATCCTGGAGAACGTCCGGGGCCGGGTCAAGCCCTCACCGCTGGGGCTGGCGATCGAGTACGAGGTAAACCCCTCCCCGCCTTCGCCCAGCCCGGCGAAGTTCGATCCGTTAGCCACGAAGATCGAACAGTTCATCGCCTTCGCCATACGGGTGATCGTGTCTACGTTGGTCGAGTGGATGGACGCGGTGTGCCGGAACCCGTGTTCGGAACGCACCGCGAGATCGATGGCGGTGTCGATGTCCTTGACCCTGGTCACCGGCATCACCGGCATCATCTGCTCGGTCCACACCAGGCTGTGGTCGGTTGGCACCTCGGCGATGAGGAGCCGCACATCGCCCGGTGACTCGACTCCGATCTCGGACAGGATCTTGCCGGCGTCTTGACCGATCCAGGCCGTGTCGATGACGCCCGGCTTGTTCGGCGCACCCATCTCCTTGAAGATCACGCGCTCGATGCGGCGCAGCTCGTGCTCCTTCAACCGGTAGCCGCCGGCTCTCGTCATCGCCTGAACCAGCCGGTCGGCGACGGTGTCGACCACGATCGTCGTCTTCTCGTCGGTGCAGATGATGTTGTTGTCGAACGAGCCGCCGGCCACGATGTCACGGCCCGCTTGCTCGATATCGGCGGTTTGGTCGACCACCGCCGGTGGGTTCCCCGGCCCAGCGGTGATCGACTTTTTCGGCATCGACAGAGCCTCACGCACCACGCCGGGCCCACCGGTGACCAGGAGGACGGGCACATCGGGATGCGCCATCAGCCGCTGCGCCGACTCCAGCGTCGGGTCGGCGATGGCGGTGATGAGGTCGGCTGGCCCCCCGGCTGACGCGATCGCCCGGTTGAGCAACTGGATGTTCTCCACCGACACCGCCTTGGCGTTGGGGTGCACGTTGAAGGTGAGCGCGTTGCCTGCCGACACGATCGCGATCGAGTTGTTGATGATGGTCGACGTCGGATTCGTCGTCGGGGTGATCGAGCCGATCACCCCGTAGGGGGCGTACTCGGTGACGACCATGCCCGAGTCGCCGGTGACGGCGTGGGGCTCGAGATCCTCAGGACCCGGGGTGTTGGTGGTGACCATCCGATTCTTGATCACCTTGTCCTCCGCCCTGCCCAGCCCAGTTTCTTCCCTGGCGAGATAGGCGAGACGCTCACCCTCCTTCAACATCGATGAGCGCATTGCCTCCACGATTACCCGTCTCGCTTCGAGACCCATCTCGCGGTAACTCATGAAGGCGCGTCTGGCGGCGGCGACGGCGTCGTCGATGGTTTCGAAGATCCCATCGCTGAGGTCCGCAGAGCCGGCGGCCTGCGCATCGGCGGCGGCAAGAGACGGACCGGTGCGGGCTCTGCCCTCGGCGGCTTGGACACGGCCCTTTACCCGGTCGATGATCTCGGCAATCTCGCTTTCGCTCAGCATGGTCGGCTCACTTCGTGTACAGCGTCTCCCCGTCAACGTCCCATGTGTCGACGATGGCCATGATCACCGCGTCGCACGGCTTGTCTTTGGTGAGCGTGGTCTGGCGCGCCGATGAACCGGAGGCATACATGACGACCTCGCCAACTCCCGCACCGACCACATCGACAGCAACGACATACGAGCCGCTGTCTGTGTTGTCGGGAGCGATGGTGCGCACGACCAGGAACTTCATCCCCTCCATGAGGGGGTCTTTCTGGCTCGACACCAGCGTCCCAGTGACCCGTCCCAGCTGCATCTGGTCCACCTCCTCTGTGTGTCAGCTCATGAGCGATCAGACGCTGGAATCGCTGCGCCTTGAAGCAATGCCTCGAGCTGTCAGCCGATTTCCTCTTGGGCCTGTTCGGCGCGGCCGAGCGGCAAAACGAGATCGATGTTGACGTGCGGGCGGGCGATGACGTGCGTCGAGATCACCTCGCCGACCTTTTCTGCACCGCGCACACCGGCATCCACTGCCGCCTTCACCGCGGCGACGTCTCCCCTGACGATGGCGGTCACGTAGCCTCCCCCGGTCTCCTCGAACGAGACCAGCTCGACCTTTGCCGCCTTCACCATCGCGTCGGCGGACTCGACCATCGCCGCGAAGCTCCGTGTCTCGATCATCCCGAGCGCTTCAGCCATTCCTAACTCCCTTCGCTTTTGGATGTTGACTCTAGAGGGTTGACGCCGGCCCCTCCCGCCTCGAGCTCGCGACTTGCGACTCGCGACTCAATCCTCTCGACCCTCGAGGCCTTCGAGGGCGGCGACCGCGGCCCGCCAACCCACGTCGATGTCGGCCTCCTCCCCGCCGAGATAGATGCGCCCCAACGATCCGAAGGCACGGACCTCGAGCACGTTGATCTCGGCCGCCTTCTCCGCCTCGTTGGCAGCAAGGGCCGCATACGCCGCCGGCTCGCACTCGAGCACATACAGCGTCTGGCCGGGGATGATCATCTGCCCGTGACGAGTGCGGTTGATCAGTTGGGCGTGGTGATCGTCGAGGCGGCGGACGATCTGCGAGGAAAGGATCTTTGGCTTCATCCTGTCGACCTCCTTGTGGTCGACCGCTTGCAGGATCGCCTCGCCGGCGGCGCGGGTCTCAGCCTGATCGGGTGAGTGGACCTCGAGAAGGCCGTAGTAGCGCTCGATGATCTGCATACCCGGCTTGACCGTGGTTGCTTTGAGGGCAACGTCGGTGACCCGGTTGATCTCGATTCCCGGTGACACCTCGACGAACAAGGAGGCGTCACCGGCCAGCGGAAGGAACCCTTGGGCGACCGTGCCCAGAAAGGCGGCATATTGCGGCTGCAGCGAGTCGAGAAAAGCATACGCCCGTATTTCAATACCTCTGGCCATCACCGTCTCCTTCCACTTTGCTGACGATCTGCACCCCTGCGGATGCACCGATCCGGGTGGCTCCCGCCGCAATCAGGTCCTCCACGTCTTCGGCGGTGTGAACGCCGCCCGATGCCTTGACTCCCATGTCGGGCCCGATGGTCTCCCGCATCAGCGCCACGTCGAAGACGGTGGCGCCGCCGCCTCCGAAACCCGTGGAGGTCTTGACGTAGTCGGCCTTGGCCTCTTTGGCGATGCCGGAGGCAATCACCTTTTCCTCGTCGGTTAACTTGGCAGTTTCCAGGATCACCTTGACGATCGCCCCTCCTTCATGGGCGGAGTCGACGACCTTCTCGATGTCGGTCAGCACCAGGTCGTAGTCGCCCGACTTCAGAGCTCCGATGTTGATCACCATGTCCACCTCCCGAGCCCCGTCGCGCAGCGCACGCCTGGTCTCCATGGCTTTGATTTCAGGGGTGTTGGCGCCAAAGGGGAACCCGATCACCGCGCATGTCATCACGTCGGATCCCCGCAGCCTTTCGGCAGCGCGTTTCACCCAGGCCGGGTTGACGCACACCGAAGCGAACCCGAACTCGCGCGCTTCGTCGGCGAGCACGTCGATGTCTACACCCGTCGCCTCCGGCTTGAGCAAGGTGTGGTCGATGTGCTTGGCGAGGTCGAGTGGAACCTCTGCGGCCGCGCCGTGGAAGGCGACGCGATCGGCTCCATTGGCTACCACCCGGCGAACCGCTTCCGGGTTGCTGCAGATGTCGGAATCCTCGGCGATAGCAGCGAGCACCTCTCGAGTGATCACCTCGATGAGGACCTCACGCTCCAGGGTTTCGTCGGTCACTTGTCGCTCCTGTACCGGTTGTCGATGTCGGTGATCTTCTCCACGCGGCGGGCGTGGCGTCCCCCACCCCACGGCGTCGCCAGCCACTCCTGGACGATCTGCCAGGCGAGGTTCGACCCGATAAGCCCGGCGCCCAGCGTGAGCACGTTGGCGTGGTTGTGCTCCCTGCTGTTGCGCGCCGTGGACAGGTCGTAGCAGAGAGCGGCCCGCACCCCCGGAACCTTGTTGGCCACCATCGCTGACCCGATCCCTGCCCCATCAACCACGATGCCGGTAGAACAGGTGCCGTCGGAGACCAGTCGCGCCACCTCATGGGCGAAATCCGGGTAATCGACGGCATCCGTCGAGTCGGTGCCACAATCATGCACGTCGTGGCCGGCCCGGCGCAGCTCGAAGGCGATTTTCTCCTTCAACGGAAGACCGCCGTGGTCGGCACCGACGGCGATCGTCTCACCGGCATCTGGCGTCGTGGCGGGCGGGTCAACCGGATCTGGCGCCGGTCCGGAAGACACACCGCTGTCGAGGACGCCGCTGACGATCTCGCGGACCAGGGTTCTGACATCTTCTTCAATTTGTTGGTCTGGCATGCTGGGCTTGGAACCCTCCGGGTCACGCCATCCTAGGTTGCGAGTGGCCCGGATCGACATAGGGAGACGGCGCTACGCTGACCGCTCATGGATACACAGCGGTGGGAGACCCAGGCGCTCAGGGAAAACCGGGCGCGTCGCACCGGACGGCCGGCGGTGTCACAGGATCGCAGACCCGTTCGCAACACAGTGTGGGTCACGCTGCGCGAGGCCTCCGATGCCACCGGAATCCCCGTCGGAACGCTCGGGTCGTGGGCGCGTCGGGGAACGGTTGATTCCTACCTCGAAGCCAACGGCGGGAAAAAGCTGTGGATCGTTGACCTCGACGGGGTACGCAGTCGCGCCAGGGAGCTGGGACGGCCCATTTCTTCTGTTAGGAAGCCCCCCTCCCCGCCCGTTTCCTCCCCTCTTGGGGGAGGTGGCAGCGGCGCAGCCGCTGACGGAGGGGGCTATTCGCCATCCCCGCCCGCCTCCTCCCAGTCCTCGGGCGTGGGCTCGCCCCTGACGGGGGAGCAAATCGACACCATGATCGTGCCCATCGATGCGTGGAACAAGATGCTCAACCAGCTGGGCAACCTCCATGAAGCTGGGCAGCAACTGGCCGAGGCCAGGGAAAGGGCGGCGAAGGCAGAGACGGAGGCGCTGTTTCTCCGAGAGCGGCTGACCGAGCTTCGTGCCGGGGATGCGCCTCCCACGCCGCCCGCGCCTTCCCCGCCTGCGGAAGCGGCAACAGAGCCGCCCCCTTCCCCGCCCGTTTCCTCCCCTCTTGGGGGAGGTGGCAGCGGCGCAACCGCTGACGGAGAGAGCTATCCCTCTGCTCAAGAAGGTGTCGCGTCGGCCGAAAGTGACAGGCCCGGTGCGGCGACCGTTTTGTGGCGATACCTCCATGGCAGCTGGAAATCGCGCAGACGCTGAACCGCAATGGCCCGCAACACCCTCTTCGCATTCGTGATCGCCGCCGTCGGCTGGGGCACCGGCGGAATCGCCACCCGCGCTGCGTTGATCGACGACGTAGGCCCGTGGACGCTCGTCGCAATCCGGGTCGCGATTGCAGCCCTTCTCGCCGGCGGGCTCCTGCTGGTGCAAGGTGTGCGCAGGATCGGTCGGAAGGACCTGCAGGTCGGCGCGGTATCGGGGGTGCTGAACCTGGTCGTCCCATACGTGCTCTTCACCTTCGCCTACGACAATGCCTCGGCAGGATTCGTCGGTCTGTTTGCCGCGCTGATTCCTCTCGTGACCGCCATCTACGCCCACTTCATGCTGCCAGACGAACCGATGGTGCGGGCCAAGGTGATCGGGCTGTCGGTCGGCTTTGCCGGGGTCGTCGCCCTGCTCGCCTCCGGCAATACCGGGCTCGGGGAAGCGGGTAGACCGATGCTGGCCGCAGGGCTGAGCGTCGTAGGCGTCGCTGCGATCGGCTACGCCGGTGCCTTCGCCAGACGCCATGCCGGTGCCTACGACGCCACCACGGTGACCGGTGTGCAGTTCGTGTTCGGTGGCCTGTTGTTGATCCCGGCAATGCTGGTCATCGAAGGACTGCCGACCGGTATCAGCACCCAGGGATGGAGCTTGATCCTGTACCTTGGCATCGCCTCCACGTTCATGCCCTTCATGATCTTCTACGTGCTGCTGAAGACGATCTCGGCGACCAGCGTGTCGTTGATCGGATACCTGGTCCCGCTGGTCGCACTCGCAGGAGGCATACTGCTCCTCGGGGAGCAGCTCGAGCTCGGCATCGCCGTCGGCGGTCTGCTCATCTTTGCCGGGATGATCCTCACCGACCGGGCCGGGAGATCGATAGGTCACGACTCACTCATCCCGACTCCCGGGGCGTCGGCGCCGACCGACCAGCTGCCGGTAGCCAGAGAGGACTGAGCAATGCGGCTCGGTGTCGCGAGAGCGGTCAGCGAAGGGACGATCGTCGACGGCGACGTGGAAGTCGAAGATGGCAGAGTGTCCGCGGTAGGGGTCGCCCCCTCAGGGAGAAGCGGGATCGCGATACCGGGATTTTCCAAGGCAAACGTTTACAACACCGAGGTGCCCCTGAGGTAGCCTGCCGCCCTGTCGACGAAGCAACCGGCCTCAGCACCCGGCTGCTGAGTTACGGTGCCGCCGTAGCCGGAGTGGTAATCGTTTGCCTACTGGTCCTGAAGCTGGTCCCGAACGAGGTGTGCGATTGACGAGTTCCGTGTTTGCCAACGACGCCCTCACCGACCACGTCGTCCTCGTGACGGGTGCCAGTCGTGGCATCGGCGCCGCCATCGCCGTGGCCTGCGCCGATGCGGGTGCCGACGTGGCGATCGGCTATCGCCAGGAAGCCAGCGGTGCCGAGGCCGCGGTTGCGGCGGTCCGTTCGCGGGGCAGGGGCGCCGAGGCGTTTCCTGCCGATCTGCGAGAACCCGACCAGGTCGACACCATGATCGAGGCGGTCCAAGATCGGTTCGGCAAGATCGATGGGCTCGTCAACAACGCGGGCATCATGGCGGAGAGCCGCGTCGTCGACATGACGGTCGATGAGTGGAGGCATGTGCTCGATCTCAACCTGACCGGGGCCTTTCTGTGCAGCCGGGCTGTCCTCCCCGGCATGCTTCATCGTGGATCGGGCTCGATCGTGATGATCTCCTCACGGCTGGGTCAGATCGGGTTCGCCGGCGTGGCCCATTACTCCGCAGCCAAGGCCGGGTTGTTGGGACTGGCCAGGTCACTAGCCAAGGAAGTGGGCCCGGAAGGGGTCCGGGTGAACGCCGTGGCACCCGGAGTCACCATCACCGACATGACCACCGACCTCTTGAGGAGTGAGGAGGGAGGGCGGCGTCTCGCCGAGCTTCCGGCGGGGCGGTTCGCCACCGCGGAGGACGTCGCCGCCACCGTCGTGTTCCTGCTCACCGACGCCGCGTCGTTGTACCACGGCCAGACCCTGAACCCCAACGGCGGGGGGCACATGCCATGAGCTGGAGGTCCGACCGATGAAGCTCGTCACGGCGGCCGATGCCGTCCGAGCCGTGCCCAACGGAGCCACGCTGGTCATCGGTGGGTCCGGAGCCGGTCATGCACTGCCCCAGCTGTTCATCGACACCCTGGCCGACGTCTATCGCGCAGAAGGCGCACCTAACGACCTCACGACAGTGCGGGTCGTCGGCATCGGTGACTTCGCCGATCGCGGATTCTCCCAGCTGGCACTGCCCGGTTTGATGCGACGCACCATCGGGTCGAACATCGGCAACGAGCCCCGGCTCGGGGCTCTGGTCGAG
>CAXMPL010000058.1:0-3113 GCA_964195125.1 uncultured Kiloniellales bacterium
GTGGTGGGGCTTCACCAGAGTCGTCCTCCCCGTCGCAGGCCGGATGATCTCCCGACCCTGGCGTGACGTTGGATCCTTCCTTGGGCCGAGCATCGATGCCTTTGCCAACCGCTGGCCGCCACCGCGCCTTGCCGCGGCTTGGGAAGAGGCGGGCCTCATCGACATCACCGTTGTCCGCATGTCGCTCGGCGGCGGGTTGGTGGTGACGGCGACCAAGCCATGAGCGAAGGGCCGGCGTTCTATGCGAGAGCGGGGTCTGGCCGGGCCGATCTCGTCGGGCTCCTCCACCCTCCGTACACCGTGTTGCATCTGTCGTATGTCGTGATCGGCGCATCTCTCGCCGCCACCGTATCCCTCTCCCGTCTCGCCTGGACGCTGCTGGTGTTCTTCCTGGCGGTCGGAATCGCCGCCCACGCCCTCGACGAGGTCAACGGCCGTCCCCTGGGAACCCGCCTCAGCGACGCCACGCTGTGGGGTATGGCGATCATCGCCCTTGGAGCGGCCGCCGTCATCGTTGCCCTGGGGTCGGTATCGCTCTCTCCATGGATCTGGGCGTGGGCGCTCGTCGGGCTGTTCTTCGCCGTGGGATACCCGCTCGAATGGCCAGGCGTCCTGCACACCGACATCGGCTTCGCCGTCTCATGGGGCGTCTATCCCGTTCTCGCCGCATATTGGGTCCAGGCGGAAAGTGTCTCGCTCAGCGCCGTGATCGTCGCCGGCTTCGCCGCCCTCTTGTCGCTTGCCCAGCGTTCCCTGTCGACTCCGGCCCGGTTCGTCCGGAGGGAGACAACGACCGCAACCGCTCAGTTCGACGTCGCCGCCTGGAATCGGGCCCAGCTGCTCGCTACCTGGGAGCGGCCGCTGCGCTGGCTCGTCTGGGCCTCGGTTGCCCTCGCCGCCGGGCTCCTCGTGGCCCGGATCTGAGCAAGAGTGGCACGACATCTGTGTACGCATCACCTGCCAGGGAGAGGGACCCCTCCGCGGCATCTGGGTCGGAAGGCGAGGCTGGCGTGTACGGTCGCGAGCAGCGGAATGGTCGAGCTACGGCCGCGTGATGGGTGACACGCAATGAACAGGGTGAAGGACTTCGTGAAGAGACGGCCGTTGGTCTCGGCCATCACGGCCGCGATCGTTCTTGGTGTCGGTGCATGGCTGGTCTTTGGGTTCTTTGGGTTCCAAACGCTGTTCATCGACGAGGAGGTCGCCGAGGCGAACCCCTTCGTCGCCGGGCCGGGGGCGTCGGGTCTGGCCGTCGATGAAACCACCGAGGAGATGGCCGACGCCATGAACGAAGCGATGGATGACGCCGGCAAATCTGGAGATGACGTCGTCGGCGAGCCCATGGCGGGAAGTGTGGCGACCCTTGCCGAGGGGTCGTTCATCGGGCGAGCCCACCCCACGACCGGTCTCGCCAAGGTCATCACAGACGGCAATCAGAGGTTTCTGAGGTTCGAAGGCTTCGAAACGGACAACGGACCCGACCTCAACGTGTATCTGGCGACCGGGCCGCCGGATGGGTCGCCGGAGGATTTCATCGACCTCGGCGATCTCAAGGGAAACATCGGCGACCAGAATTACGAACTGGCAGACGATGTCGATCTCGACCGTTACACCACGGTCTTCATTTGGTGCGTACGATTCAGCGTGGCTTTCGGGGCAGCACCATTGGCGTAACGTCGCCGGCTGTGCTTGGCAGCAGGGTCCGACCCGTTGGCTACGCCATGCGCTCTGCCAGCAGCGTCGCTCCGCGATGAGCGATGGCGGTGATGGACAGCATCGGGTTCACCCCGGAGGCGGTAGGAAAGCACGACGCGTCCATGACGAAAAGCTGCGCGGTGTCGTGGGCTTCATTCTCCGGCCCCACCACCTACGTGGCGGGATCGGTGCCCATGCGGGCGGTACCCATCTGGTGAAAGGTGAAGTAGCTGGTCTGGTTGGAGGCATACCCGACGGCGTCGACGCCGGCGACGAAGTCCTCGATGGGCCGTCCGCTGCCCGGCCGCCAGCGGACCGGACGGATCGTCGACGCAACGATCTCCTCGGCACCGGCGGCTACGTACAGCTGGGCGGCCCGCTGTACGCCCTCACGGATGTGGGCCTGATCGAATTTGGAGATGGCGTACTTCCAAACCGGGGTCCCGTCCTTGCGCAGCTTCACCTTTCCGTGGTCGCGATCGCGCAGCAGGATCCCGCCCACATCGAGGTGACCGAGCCCGAGCACGTCGCGTTTGAACGAAGCCCCGTCCTCCCAGCCGAGGAAGGCGGCAGGAAACAGCGGGTGGACGGGGGCGGTCTCCAACTTGAAGCCGTAGCCGTCACCGTCGAGGTTGGCGAACTCGTCGGTGTAGCGCGCCTGGAGGATGCCGAACCAGGGGTCCACCCGCTCGGCGAAGCGGGCCCAGACCGCGGTCACCGGATGCAGCCGGAGGTAGTCACCCGCCGCTCGCCCGCCAAGCCCACTGCGCATCAAGATCGCCGGGGTATGCAGCGAACCGGCGGCGAGTACGACCGCTCTTGCCTTGACCGTCAGCGTGGCCTCACCCACAACGGCCACGACACCGGTGGCGGCGCCGTTGTCGGCCACGACCCGCTCGACGCGTGCTCCGGTGACGATGCGGGCGCCGTGGTCGGCGGCATCCTGAAGATAGGTGATGAGCGTCGACTGCTTGGCACCGATACGGCACCCCATCGTGCAGTAGCCGCAGGCCACCTCCGTGCAGCCAACCACATTGCGCGGCATCTCGTCGACACGCCAGCCCAACTCTCGCAATCCCTTCTCGAGCAACTGTGCCCGGGGTGACGGAAAGCAGAAATCCTGGTTCACGTTGAGACGGGTCTGCACGGCCACGGTGCTCGCCTCATAGTCGGCCCCGGTGAAGACGTCGGAGAACCCGGAAAGGCTGTCCCACTCCCGGCGAATGTCGGGTGGGGTGGCGAACGAGGTGGTGTAGTTTATGACGGTCCCACCGCCCAGGGTGGCGCCGGACAGGACGACCATGCCCCCGTCCGCCGTTGTGTTGAGGCCCCCGTCGAGGTACATGTCGCGGTAGGCGTCGGCTTCCAGGTGCGTGAAATCCGATTCGTTGCGATAGGCACCGGCTTCGAGGATGATG
>CAXMPL010000059.1:0-5221 GCA_964195125.1 uncultured Kiloniellales bacterium
TGTTCCCTCCTCGGCGGCAAACAGGGCAAGGAAGAACAACAGCACAGGGAGGGCGATGCCGTCGTTGAGCCCGGACTCCACCCCAAGCGCCTCGCGGATGCGTTTCGGGACCCTGGGATTCTGGACGACGGCAAGGCCGAGGGCGGCGTCGGTCGGAGCCAGGACGGTGGCAATGATCGCCCCACCGATCAAGGCAACATCGGGGAGGACAAACGCTGCCGCGATCGCACCGGCGGCGATCGTCAACGGCATGCCGATCCCGAGGAGGCGGGTGGCGAGTTCGAAGTCCTCGGTCCATGACACCAACCGCAGCTTCATTGCCTCGGTGAACAGCACCAGTCCCAGGGTGACCTCGAAGATATTGGAGACACCAAAGCCCTCGAAGAGCGGTTCCCATGCACCAACGATGGCGCCGAGGAATCCAGCCGTGACGAAATACATGGGACCGGTGATCGGGCTCCGTCCCAGACGGCGGGAGAGCAGCGCGTAGACAATCGTGACCACGCCGAGATATGCGATCAATTCGACCATGCCCACCTCCCGATGAGGGGCCTTGATCGCCCAGTCGACAAGCCGAACCGAGCATCCGATGGAAGACCCCCCTGCAGGCTAATCGGCGCTCTCAATCCGATCGAAGGCGTCGACGATCGCCTCCGACAGCACCCGCTTGCCGAACCAGAGCAGCGTGGCGTGGCCTCCCGTGATCCACCGCACCTCGGAACCCGGCCAGTGCCCGTGCAGGATCTCGGTCGACTCTCTCGGCACGTAGCCATCGGAGGCGGCGGCGACGATCACCGCGTGCCGGGTGTGGTCGGCGGCAGGGACGGCTCGGACGGACGCTTGGAGCATCAAGCTTCGCAGCACCGGCGCTGCGGTTGCCTCGCCGCCGAGCGCCTCCCAGGCGATCCCTCCCCGCAGTGCCCCGTCGAGGTATACCGGCGCCGGGGAGTGGGCGGCGGCCAACGGAGCGCTGGCCACCGGAAAGGGCATAGTGGCACTGATCAACGCGGCGACGTTTCCGCCCATCGAATACCCGGAGATCCCCGCGGTCTCTCCCTTGTGGTGGATGGTCGCTAGCAGCGCCCGTCCCTCGGCAATCGCCGCCGAGCCCATCCTGCCAAAGTCGGCGACGGTTCTGATCGGCTGGCCGTCATGGGGCCGCCGCACCCCGTAGTAGGGGTTCTCAATGACGAGGCTGGAGATGCCATGCTGGGCGAGCCGCCTGGCGATGCCGAACCGGGCTTTCGAGTCGTGCTCGTTCCACGCGGCCATGAGGACCACGGTCCTGCCGGTTGTCGTTGCCGGGGCGACTCGGGTGACCGCGGCGACTCGGGATCGCGGCGGGAGGGAATCGGCCAGCGGGCTCTCGAACACTCCCACCGAAGTCGCCAGCCCGTTATCCGACCACCTGTGTACCCACTCGATGGCAACCGGCTGGGGCGGATCGGTCGGAAGGGACAGGTCAGTGAGGTGCTCGGAGTTCCCCCAGCCATCGGCAAAGAAGCGAAGGTGGCGCGGGCCCCTGGAGACGACGACGGCGCCGATGCGGTCGATGAGGTGAGTCATGAGTCGCGAGTCGCGAGTCGCGAGTCGCGAGTCACGACTCGGGAGCGATGAATTGCCAATAGCCAGTTACCAGTCTCCAAGAGGATCCACCCCGTCACAGATTTGACCCGCAAAATAGATACCCGATCTGGGATCACGGCGCCAGACTGTGGCTACGATCAGCGGCATCGACCCGTTCACCACCGACACCGAGCTGACCGGCCAAGCCAGCCTCACCGTCGCCGAGGCCGATACCGCGATCGAGCTCGGCAGCGGAGACGTGCCGGTTCTGGCGACTCCCCGGCTGGTCGCTTTGTTCGAGCAAGCTGCCGTTGCCGCCGTTGCCGGGAAGTTTCCCGACGACATGACCTCAGTCGGGGCAAGCATCTCGATCGACCACCTCGTCCCGTCGGGGATCGGGGCGACGGTAATCGCCTCGGCCGTTGTGGAGGCCACAGATGGGGCCGCCCTCGAGTTCGCTCTCGAGGCGATGCAGGGCGACACGGTGGTGGCGGAGGGAAGCCACACCAGGATCATCGTGGAGCGGGAGCGCTTCTTGGGTCGCTTGGACTGAGGAAGTCGCAGGTCGCAAGTCCTGAAGAAGTCACAAGTCGCAAGTCGCAAGTCGCAAGACCGAGGGTCTGACCGAGTCCTCAAACGCGGCTGCAGATCGGCCGACAATGGTCGTATGCAAGAACGGGCCAAGAGCGGCTCTGGGTCAAGGCTCGGCACGATGCGGCGTGCCGTGGCGGTTTCGCTGATCGCGCTGGTGGTGGCCTCCGGCTGCGCGACTCAGGATCCACCCGGGAAGGACTACGTCGAGGATCTGCAGAGTGATTTTGAGACGGAGAACTACTTCGATCCCTAAACGGCGGGCCCGATCAATGTCGCGTGGTGCCTGACGTTCGGTTCGCTCACAGAGCTGCGCGCACCGGTCGGCGCCGGAGTCGCTGGTCCAGATAGCCTCCCAGGTCACCGTATCGGCCGACGACCTCGAGATTGGAGATCGTTCGGGCGGCCTCTTCAGCCTCGGAGTCGCCGGTAGTCAGTTGATTGAGTCGACTTCAGAGACAGACCGGGGCGTCGGCAGACCATCTCGTGTTGAGTCTGCCAGTGCCAGAATCACGAGGTGCGCTACTTCGTCTTTCTCGCCGCGATGGGCCTGGTAGCGACGGCATGCGTCGGGGACCTGCAACCCGATCCGACCACGATTTCTACGGTTGCCGAGTCCACCACCGCGCCGAATGGCACGAGCCCACCATCGTCCACGACGCCAGGAACCTTGTCGGGCCCACCTTTATGGCAGCAGCTGGCGCCTGTTCCTACCGCTCGTACCGATGGCACTGTCGCTGTCCACAACGGTTTGATCTACGTCCTCGGCGGATTCGACGAGGCGGGGCGAACTGTGGACACCGTGGAGGTGTATGACATTGGCTCCGACACCTGGGCTGACGGGCCTCCGCTTCCGGTCGCCGTCAACCACGCGATGGCAGCCTCCGTCGATGGTCGGCTGTACGTTGCCGGTGGCTATACCGACAGCTTGCGGGGTGCCACGGACAAGGTATTCGAGCTAGAGGACGGCGGCTGGATAGAGGTGGTGTCGATGCCCGCGGTGCGCGCGGCCGGAGGTGCGGTTGGGGTCGGCGACAGGTTGTACGTGGTCGCCGGAGTGGGGCAAGGCGGTATGGCGAGCACGACCTTCGTGTACGAGCCCTCGACCCGAAGCTGGGATGAGCTTCCTGGGCTTCCAACGCTTCGGGAGCATCTGGGGGTCGCCACCGACGGCCGGGTCATATACGCCGTCGGCGGGCGAGTACAGGGCCAGCTACTCGATGCGTTCGAGGCTTTCGACCCTGGTTCAGGCCAATGGGCGGTGTTGCCGGGCCTACCCACGCCGCGGGGAGGATTGGCTGCCGCCGTGATGGAATCGGGAATCGTGGTGGCCGCGGGTGGCGAGGGTGGCAACGGTACCTTCAGTGAGGTAGAGGTCTACCTGGTAGCGCTGGACCGGTGGGAAAGCCTGCCAGGACTTCCCACCCCGCGACACGGACTGGGCGTCGTAGCCGACGGCGACCAGCTGTTCGTAGTATCTGGCGGTCCCCAGCCCGGGCTAACGGTCTCTAACGCCAACGAGTCGCTGGACCTGAGTGAGCTTGCTGCGGATACATAACGCTCCACTCGCAAGCCGGCAGCTACCGGCCTTGATCTGAGCCATGCTCGGGGGCTCACACGGTGATGACGATCTTCCCCAAAGCGTGCCCCGCTTCCAGATAACGGATTGCCTCTGCGACTTCGCTCAGCGGGTATGTTCTGTCGATCACCGGTGTGACCTTTCCGGCTTCGAGAAGCTCCTTCAGAGCAGCCAGATGCCCTTTGGTTCCCTTCGGAGGGCGCAGGCCCATGTCCTGGCGCACGAACGGCGACAGCACGAGCAGTTTGAGGAAGCGAGGGATGCCGCTTCCGAGGAAACGACCGCCCGAAGCTCCGAAACGATCGTGGCCGATGAGTACGTACGTCCCCTCGGGGGTGAGGGCACGCCTGAGTTCTGACATCGAATGGTTGCCCGGAATATCGAGGATGAGGTCGTAGCGCTCGCCGCCCTGGGTGAAGTCCTCCTGGGTGTAATCAATGACATGGTCTGCGCCGATCGATCGCACCATGTCCAACTTCGCCGCGCTGTCCACGCCGGTCACGTCCGCTCCATACGACTTGGCGAGCTGCACGGCGAATGTCCCAAGACCACCACCCGCACCATTGATCAGAACCTTTTGTCCTGGCTGTATCCGATCGCGAAGATTCTCGAGTGCGATGAGTGCGGAGGTGGGTACGGCCGCGGCCTGTTCGAATGTGAGGTTGGCCGGCTTCAGCGCCAGCGCAGCCTCAGCAACCGACACGTACTCGGCAAAGGCGCCGGCGTTGCGCCACTGATTGCGTGTGACGGTTTCGCCGAATACATCATCATCCGGCTGAAACTGCTCCACCTTGTCGCCGACAGACTCAACGTGCCCTGCCATGTCTGTTCCCGGAACAGGGTTTTTTGGTTTGAACAGCCCGGATCCCATGATGCGGAGGACATACGGCATGCCTCTCATGGCATGCCAGACATCTGGGTGGACGGAAGCCGCGTGAACTCGCACCAGCACCTCATCGTCCTTGACCACAGGCTTGTCGATTTCCTTGAGCTCCAGGACATCGACCGAGCCGTACTTGTCTTGGACGATCGCCTTCATCACGTTCTCCTGCAGCGTCGGGGGTTTGTTGGAAGGTAGCTTTGGGATCTGGCGTGGCACAAGGCGCGCTCAGTATCGGCTGGGGATGCGGCGTCCGCGGCTTTATCGATGATCGGGCCGATCAGTCGCTCGCAGCGACCGCTTCGATTTCTTCTGGATCCGAGGTTTCAAGAAAGCGAACGGTGATCTGCGTCGGCGCGGTAGAGAGGAAGCTCTCGACGCTGCCGAGTTTTCGTCCGAAGCCGAACACCGTCATGGGCGCCATCGGGTAGTAGGAGACAGGAACCTCAACCTCAGTCTCCAACCTCAGCAACAGACTGCGATTCTGCTCGGGTACCCGAAAGGCGACCCAGGCGATCGCATCGGTGCGGTCCTCCCACTTCTCCGACAGCGGCGAATCCACGCCATCGGAGCGCAGGCATTGGTCTTTGAGTTCGAAGCCTCCG
>CAXMPL010000060.1:0-38219 GCA_964195125.1 uncultured Kiloniellales bacterium
AGGACTCTCGTCGAGGTCACGGTGAACCCGTCCCTGCCGCTGACCGTCCGTCTCTCCTGGCCGGGGGCGAGATCGAAGAATTCCCCGCCGCCGGACTCGACATCCGCGACGTAGACCGTCTCGTACTCCCTGACGCTGCCGCGTTCCGACAGTTCGGCGTCGCAGGAAAGGCCGCCGTTGTTGCCATAGATGCGCACCGTGATTGTGCTGCTGGTGTACGACGTCCTGACCACGAACGGCGCCTCTGAGTGATTGCCGATCTTTACATCGGGGTTGGGGAAGCCAAGCGTTGCTTCGCGGCCCTCGGGGTAGCGGGTGAAGTACAGCGAATGCGGCCGGTGCTCGACGTCCTCGTAGCAGGCGAAGAAACCTGCGTTGTACATCGTGGTGGCGAACTGGCTGACTCCACCACCGACGTTTGCCGGGTGCCCCTCGCAGATGATGGCGCCGGCGACGATGGCGCAGTCTTCCAGGTAGCCCTTTTCCTCGGTGCGGCGGCCAGCGAGCTCGTTGATCGAGAACACCTCACCGGGGAGGGTGACCGCGTTGTCGACGGCGTCGGCGATGAGATGGATGTTGTGCACCCGGTTGGTACCAGGAGTGTTGGTCGTGAACTTGCTGACCAGGTGCACCGGCCCGTACGCCTCGGCGTCCGCCGTAGAGAAAGACGGCGGATCAGCGTCGGCCACAGGAAACGGCCCCGTGCCCGACCCGAGCCCGGCGGCGAGCAATGCGTCGGCGACGGCCGCAGCGTCGAGTTTCGTTCCAAACCGGGATGGGACGATGCGCACCGCGTCGGTCTCGATGTTCACGGCATATGACGCCTCCACCGGAGGGAGCTCAAATGACGCGCGGTGCGGGTCGAGGATCTCGATGATCACGTCCTGGTCGAGGGTGACGACGATCTCCGCCGGCGAGTCGTGAACCTCGGTGCCGATGGCCCTGGCGATGTCCGCAGCAGGGAACGTCACCGAGAACCCGATGTCGCTATTGGTCAGGGTGACATCCGAGTCGATCGCCCTGCGAACCTGAGCAGCGGCGCCATCGACGTCGGAATCGGTGATAACCGGGATCGAGGACACCACAGGAAGAACCGTCAGCGTCCGATCCAGGGTGGTGACGCTGTCGAACACCAGCACCGCGCTGAGGGACTCCTCCAGCATCTCGCCGGCCTTGGGATATTGGGAGACCACCTCGCCATCGACCACTTCGACCGAGCCCTCGAACGCCGGATTGGGGATTGCGGTGATTCCCCACGCGACCAGCTGGTCGTCCACTGCGTCGTCGTCGACGGCGGCCGGCAGGGGGATGACGATCGGGTCGGAAAAGCCTCCGAGCCATGACCAGAAACGGGAGAAGGCACCGCCGTCGCGTCGTTGCGCCATCGCCTCGGTTACGGCCGCCTCCTCGTCGATCTCGAGCTCGATCGAGGAGGGCTCGAGTTGGAAGGTCCTCTGATTGACCTTGAACTCCGCCGGTGTGGTCCTCAGTTCGTGCTCATATGCCTGCACGGTGAGGATGGCGTCGTCATAGGAAAGGCCACTGACATCGACCTCACCGACGCTGACATTGCGCGCGATCTCGCCGTCGGCAACCGACTCGTCGACCCAGAACACGCCGACGGGAAGGAGGAGGAGGGCGATCGGCACCAGGGCGAAAAGGGCGACGCGTGGCTTCAGGGGACAGCTCCAGGAGTGGGTGGTTCGGCAGTCAGGGTACCGGGAGGGGTTGATAAGGAGTCACAAGTCACAAGACGCAAGTCGCAAGTGTGGTCAGCTGTTACTCGCCGACGGTGAGGCTGATGGTCGTACCAGCCGGTTGAAAGCCGCCCGGCGATGCGGAGATGACCTTGCCAACGTTGTTTTCGTCTGGAACGTAGCTCAGGCTCCACAAGAAACCTGCTGCGTCCAATGCTGCGGTCGCCGATCCAACGTCGAGTCCAGCGACGCCGGGCACTTGGATCGGGCACTCGATGGAGCTGTCGAGGTCGCATGGGTGCTTTTCGATCTTGCGCAGGGCTCCTCTGTAGTGGTGGGTATACGGCTCCCGAATCACCGTCCCGTCTGGCATCGTCATCACTCTGGTCACGGTGACGCTGAACCCGCCCGATCCGTTGCTGACGAGCTTTTCCGTCCCCGGGTCGATGTCAGGGTTGGCCTCGTACACCAAGCGTGCGCTGGAGTGACTGAAGCGGCCGCTCTTCTCCGCGGTGCACACCCGACCGCCGTTGTTGCCATAGAACTTGACGGTGATGGTGCGGTTGCCGTCGTAGGAGTTTCTGATGATCACCGGCGCCTCTGTGTCGTTGCCGAAGCGCACATCGGGGGCGGGGAAACCGAGAGTTGCCTCGCGACCCTCCGGATATCGCGATATGGCCAGGCTGTGCGGCGTGTGATCGAGGTCCGCGTAGCAGCCGAAAAAGATGGCGTTGTAGATCGTCGTCCCGTACTGGCTGACCCCGCCGCCGATGTTGGCAGGTTTGTTGCAGCAGGTGACCTCGCCGGCGATGATGGCCCCGTCGCGCAGGTATCCCTTCTCCAGGGTCCGTTGCCCGATGAAGTCGTTGATCGAGAACTCCTCACCAGGCCAAACCACGTACCCGTCGATGGTGTCGGCCATGAGGTGGATGTTGCGCACCCGGTTGACCCCAGGAGTGTTGGTGGTGAACTCGGAGACGAGCCCGAGCGGCCCGAACGCTTCCGCGTCCTCGGTCGAGTACTCGGGTTCCACTCCTTCCATGTAGGGGAGCGGGCGAGCGAAGCCGGTCATGGCCGCCAGCAGCAGGGCGTCGGTGGCAACCTGGGGATCGACCGTCTTTCCTTTCTGTGAGGGGATGATCGCAACGGTGTCGGTCTCGATGTCGACGTCGAAAGAGACGTTCACCGGCGGGATGTCGAGTGCTTCGCGCTGGGCGGCCAGGTAGCCGGCCACTACCTGCTCGCTCAGCGATAGCTCGATGGTGGCGTCCGAGGTGTGCACGATGTCGACTCGAACCGCGTTGGCGAGCTGGGCCCTGGTGAGGAAGAACCTCACGTTGCGACCGATGTCGATCAGGACCGGTGGCTGCGACAGCATCCGATTGATGGTTGCGACTGTGTCGTCGATGTCCGCCTCGGTGAGGGTCGGCGTCGACTCGATGAGCGCCAGCGTCGCAGCCGACCGGTCGGACAAGGCCAGCTGGGTGGCGATGACCCGCCGGGCAGCGGTCCGGTCGATGGCCACTCCGACCGTCGGGTACTGGAAGGTGACCTCGCCCTCGACGATGCTGACCGCTCCCTCGTAGGCTGGGTTCTCAATCGCCAGGCGTTCCCACGCGACGAGCACCTCGTCGACGGCGTTGGGGTCGACCGACCAGGCCAGGTCGATGTCGATGTGGCTGCCGAAGCTCTGCACCCAAGGAATGAACCCGGCAACAAAACCGAACTTGCGTTGCGTGAGAGCGGTCTCGAGAGCCTCGTCGATGTCCGCCTCCAGCTCAACTTGATCGGGATCCAGCTCGAAGAGGGCGCCCTCGACGACGAATGTCGCCTTGGCCTTTTGCAGCCGCTGTTCATACGCCTCGATCCGAGCTCGGGCTTCCTCGGGAGTTGTACTGCCGATTTCGACACCGGCCACCGACACATTGCGAGCGACGCTGTCGGAGGCGACGGCCCGATCTATCCCGTACACCGCAATCGGTAGCAGAACGAGCAGGATGATTGGGATGACAGCGAAGAGGGAGAGGCGAACGGCGCGGGGCATGAATCCTGGTGGTCGGGGACCACCGGAAGTATAGGAGTGACCTGAAGAAACGAACGTTTATGGGATTGGGCGGAAAACCTTGTCACGCAAGCGTTTCCCGCATACCATCCGAGCGTGATCCCGCTCCCCACCATCGAAGACGGGGAGCCGCTGGCGGTGTCGGCGACGCTGTACAAGACGTACCTGGCGTGTCCACAGCAGGCCCTAGGGCGGCTCCACGGCGAGTATCCGGCAGATTCCCTCCCGGCTTTCAAGGGCTCACTCGCTCATCGCCTGTTCGCCCGCCATCTGACCAAGGGCCCGATCGATGATGTGCCGGCCGCCTGCCGGGAGGAGATCGGCGCCGGCAACATGAGCGTCAAGCTTCAGACACTCGGGATCGGCAAGCCGTCTGCCCTCGCTCCCGTCATTGCCGAGGTGGGCGATCTGTACTCCAGGTTCAAGCGATTCCCAACCGACGGCTTCCGGTCGGCAGAGGTCATGCTCGAGGCCGAGCTCGATGGTCAGGTCAGGCTCGTAGGTGTGGTCGACGCCATTTTCGATGATGAGGCAGGGACCCGCATCGTCGACTGGAAGACCGGCGGGTTCATCGACGACACCGATGGGCAGCTCGACTTCTACATCTATGCCTGGACCCAGCAGTTCGGCGAGCTGCCGGCGATCGCTGAAGCGGTGTCGGTCAAGACGGGGGAGCGCTCGAGCGTCGAGCCCACCGTCGAGCGAGCAACCGGGACCGCGATCGCCGTCGCCGAGATGGTGAACACGCTGCGACAGGCGCTCAGCGACGAAAGCGAGCTCGAGCGACGCGGTGGACCGTACTGCCGCTGGTGCCCGCTGCTCGACACGTGCGCCGAGGGGACCGCGGCCACCGCAATCACGGTTCTCAGATCGAGACAGAACTGACAACAGCCAAGAGGTTCCGCATCGCGCTATGTCACTGATCGCGCCTGCTTAACTCGCCCGATGCCCCGCACACTTCTGGCGTTCCACGCCCATCCCGATGACGAGTCGAGCAAGGGAGCTGGCACGGTAGCGCGCTACAGCGACGCCGGAGTGCGCACAGTGCTGGTCACAGCCACCGGGGGAGAGGCCGGCGACGTTCTCAACCCGGCTGCCGACAGCGAAGAGGCGCGCCGCGACATCGGGGCAGTCCGGCGACGGGAACTGTTCGAGGCTGCCGCCGTTCTCGGGTTCGCCGATGTCATCATGCTCGGATATCGAGACTCCGGGATGCCCGATACGCCCCCAAACTCCCACGCGGACGCCTTCATCAACGCCGACATCGATGAGGTCCTGGAGCGTCTGGTGGCGATCGTCCGCTCCGAGCAGCCACAGGTGATGCTCGGCTACGACGACCACGAGTGGTACCCGCACCCAGACCATCTCCGGGTCCACGAGCTTTCGGTCCCCGTGTTCGAGGCTGCGGCGGACCCCGAGCGGTACCCGGATGCAGGTGAGCCGTGGGAGATCGCCAAACTGTACGCGCCGACCTTTTCCAAGTCGAGGCTGCAGATCCTGCATGCGGCGATGGGAGAGCGAGGTCTGAGCTCGCCATACGGCGAATGGTTGGAGCGGCTCCCCCCGCTGGATGAGGACGAGGTCATCGACGCCAGGGTCGACGTCGGTGCCTACATCGGGCGAGCTCGCACTGCGCTCACCGCCCACCGCACCCAAATCGCCCCAGACGGTCCCTGGTTCCAGATACCCACCGATCTCATCAGGGAGGTCTACCCGTATGAGGACTTTGAGCTGTTGGCGAGCCGGGTCGAGCACGCTCCCGGCGTTGGGGATCTGTTCGATGGAGTAGGTGAGTAGCTCGCTTCGCTTTTTGAAAACCGCGACTCGCCACTCGCAAGATGTGGTGACACGTCGTCGACGGCGTCTGTGTTCTAATACGGTGCCATGAGCACGCCAGCTGCAGATCACCTGTCCGATCTTCTCGACGAGATCGATCCGGAGATCGCCGAACCGGCGATCGATCCGTTGCAGCGGCTCGTCACCGGATTGTCGAACTCACCGAACCTGGTCGTTACGCTGGTCGGTCCGACAGGGACTGGGAAGTCTGCTCTGTTCAACGTCCTTGCCGGTGCCGAAATCGCTACGGTCGGGGCGCTGCGCCCGACCACCACGGATGCCGAGGTATGGCCGATCGGGTCGCGAGGACTCGTGCTGATTGACACCCCTCCTTACGAGCTCGATCCCGACGCGGTGCGTCATGCCCTCGATCGAACCGACCTGGCGGTCGTCGTGGTGACCCCGGACCGCTACGCCGACGCCATTGTGCGCGATCTCACCAAGGAGCTGGAGCGGCGTGGGGTCCCCACGGTTGTTGCGCTGAACCGTGTGCCGGACGATCCGACCGTCGCTGCCGCGATCACCGTGGACGCGATCGGCACCCTCGAAGGCGAGCTCACCATCGTTCCCGAATCCGCGACGGGTACTGTGGATGGATCCATGCTCCGAGATCGAATTGCCAACCTGGGGCGATCGGACATCGTCTCCAGGCGAG
Source organism: uncultured Kiloniellales bacterium (assembly GCA_964195125.1). GTDB lineage: Bacteria > Actinomycetota > Acidimicrobiia > Spongiisociales > UBA5794 > JACZST01. The sequence continues at coordinate 6,251 of CAXMPL010000060.1, forward strand.
ACCTCGGAGCCGCCGTCTTCGTCGAGGACCAAGTGGAGAGGATCGCCCGGTTGGTCGAGGATCGCGATCGCACCCTGGAACAAGTTATCGAGGCCGCGGAACGCTCCTTCGCCGATGCCCGCATCGACAGGGCTCGCCTTGCCGCCGCGGCAAGACTCGCCTGGCCGTTGGCGCTCAACACGCTGCTTGACACGGTTGCGACGACGACGGCGCGAGCGATGGAGGCCGTGGTCAGAGTCAAGGACTTAGATCCACGGTTTGAGAAAATCGCCAAGCAGGCCGCCGATGCCGCCGGTCCGCTGGACGCGGCCCCGTTGGAGGAGTGGCAGCGCGTAATTACCGAGGAGGCGGTGGCCAGGGTCCAGAAGCCGGCACTGCATCCTTTTCGGCGGAGGGCCGTCGAGAAGGGCGTGTGGCGGTTGGCAGCAGATCTCGGCATGCTTCCCGATCGACGGATTCGAGCGGCGCTCGGCGATGAAGTCGCCGAGCTGCGTGTCGCCGGCAACCATGCGTTGACCCTGGCTCTGCGTGACGTGGCAGAGGATCGCATCGAACGGTTCATGACCGCGCTGGGGAATCCGTCTCCGGTGTCCGCCGACGAGCTCCGTTCGGCTGGTTCGAGGCTGCGTTCCGAGACCGACACACGGGTCAATGCCCGCTCGAGTCCAGGAAGGAACGCCACCGATGGCTGACGTCGGCGAGCTCGTTGATCTGCTGGACCTGGCGGTGGCCGCCGCCGCCGGCGTATCGACGCCTGCTGATCGACAAGCGGCGGCGACGATTGCCGCCGCTCAGCGCAGGCGGCGGGACTATCTCGGCGCTGCCATCGTGGTCGCTATTGCAGGGGGAACCGGGTCAGGCAAGTCGAGCCTGCTCAACGCCCTGGCCGGGGAGGAAGTCGCTTCGACCAGCCCGATCCGACCACACACGAACGAGCCGATGGCGTGGGCTCCATCCGGCGACGACACGATGCGGGCCCTCCTCGAGTCGATGGGCATCTCATCGATAGTCGACAATTCATCGTTGTCGTCGGTCGCGCTCCTCGACCTGCCCGATCTCGACAGCATCGCCGATGACCATCGAGCAACGGTCGAGGAGCTGCTGCCCCACATCGACGCGGTCATCTGGGTGTTCGACCCGGTGAAATACAGCGACCCGACTCTGCATGATGACTTTCTTGCTCCACTCGTCGGCTATGAGGGCCAGTTCCTGTTCGCCCTGAACAAGGCCGACCTGCTGGAGAAGACAGACGTGCAGGATGTCAATGCCGTCGACCTGATCACTGAGGATTTGATCAAGACCCTCACCAGCGATGGCTTCACCGATCCCGACCCGTTCGTTGTTGCCGCCGACCCGGCCTCCGGTCCTCCGACGGGCATCGACGAGCTACGCGACGCGCTCGACGACCGGCTGGCGTCGAAACACGCCGCCGCGGCCAAAATCATCGAGGACATCGGCGCCGCAGCGAGGCTCCTGGGACGGGAGGCCGGGCTGTCGAGCGGAGCCGGCAGCGGGCATGCGGAGCAGATCGCCAAGAGCGCCAACGACACCGCCTCGCTGTCCGGAACCCTGGACGAGCTGAACCTCGGCGAACCGACAACCGACCGCATACTCGCCGACCCCACAGATCGGACGGCTGTAGCGGCCGCCCTCCTCGAACGTGCCGAGCTCGCCGCCGTCATCGCCGCCATCGCCGTGGGCTGTGCGGAGCTGTCCGCTCAACTCGTGGCAAGTGCGACATGATCTCCCCGGTGTCCGACTGGCCACAGTGGGCCCAAAACCTGCTCCTATCTGCGGCCGTCGTCGTCACAGCCGTGATCACCTGGCTCATACTCCGCTGGGTGATCGATCGCTGGGTCCGCTCCAAATCGGCCACGCTGGCGAGTGGTGATGAGCTGAAAAACCGGGCGAAGGCGCAGCGGCTCCAGACGATCGCCGGGACCCTCGAGACCCTCCTGGGCCTGCTGCTCGCCGGGGGTGCCATCGTGTACGTCATGCTGGCATGGGGGATCCCGATTGCTCCCCTGGTTGCCGGCGCCTCCGTCGTCGGTATCGCCATCGGCTTCGGCGCCCAGGACATCGTGAGGGACGTGATCGCCGGGTTCATGGTGCTCGTGGAGGACCAGTACGCCATCGGTGATGTGGTGGCGATCGGTGGCGTCACCGGCACCGTTCAAGACATCGGTTTGCGCACGACCGTGCTGCGCGGTCTCGATGCGAGCATGCACCACGTTCCCAACGGGGAGGTCAGGGTTGCGACCAACCTCACCCCCGATTACAGCAAGGTGGTCATCGACATCGGCATCGCCTACGACTCCGATGTCGACGCAGCCATAGCCGCCATCGCCGACGAAGCGGCGCGCTTCAGGGCAGATCCGGACTGGACCGACGCCCATGTGCAGGACCCCGAGATGCTTGGCGTCAACGCGCTTGGCCACTCATCGGTGGTGATTCGCACCCTGTTCAGCACCGATCCCGAGCAGCGCTGGGCGGTCAAGCGAGAGTTTCTGCGCCGGCTGAAAAACCGCTTGGACGAAGAGGGTATCCGGGTTCCCTAGCCCCCCGGCCTGGTTGTCCATCCGGGATCAGGGTTGATCGTCACCGGACCGCAGCGCTATCAGCGCGTCGGGAGCCTCGGCCACGGTCACCCGGTGGGCAATCCCGAGGTGCTCACCATCGGTCTGCACCGGTGACGGCGGCTCCGCGGAAATGGTCAGCTTGGTAAACCCTTCGTAGACCTTCGCCCCTAGCCGCTCTGGCATCGGCCTGCGAAACATCGAACGAGCGAAGATCTCGGCAGCGCGGTGGACCTCGAGGTCCTCGGCAACGATGGCGGCGAGTCCGTCAACCGGCGCCGTGGTGAGATGCAGCGGAACTGCACCGAAGAATGTGTAGGGATGATGGACTTGGACCAGCGCCAGTACCCCATTGGCGGATTCGCCGTCGACCTCGACCTTGAGGTTCGCAGGACGGTTTCTCCACTCGAGCAGCAGCTTCGATAGCGCCGACTGAGCGTAATGTGCGCCGCCGAGCCAGATCTTCGAGTGGGGCCTCTCCTCGGCCAGCGCCACGACATCGGCGTCATAACCCACACCGAATGCGAAGGTAGCGAACTCTGTGATAGGCCCGGTACCCAACTCGGCTTCGACCACTGCCATGCGGGTTGGGAGGGCGGGAAGGGACGCCATTGCTCGCGCCGCGCGTTTCGGGTCGCTCGGCATGTCGAAAATCCTGGCAAGAACATTGGTGGTCCCTGCCGGGATGATCCCAAGCGCGGCTGCCGTGTACGCAACACCGTTGGCCACATGGTGGGCGACCCCGTCGCCGCCCATCGCCGCGACCACGTGGTAGCCCAAACCCGCTGCCTCCTTCGCCCTGCGACGCGTTGCGGCGGCCCCGTGAGGCCATTCGGCGTCCACCCGGAAGTCTTCCTCGAGGATGCGAACGACATCACGAAACAAGGCGCCGGTGAAACCGGACGCCGAAGGGTTCGCCAGGAGAAGAAGCCGGCGCATCGGGGAAGAGTAGTTGCCAGTTACCAGCTGCCAGTTGGGTCAGCCGCGATTCCGAACTGGCAACTGGGAGCGAGCGCAGCGAGCGTACTGGGAACTCCCCGGCCGGCGCCCCCGAGACTGGAGCGCTGTCGGTAGGTACCCTCACCAATCATGTACCGCGATCGGATTGATGCCGGCGAGAAGCTCGCCGCTGCCCTCACCGGGATGATCGACCCCGACGACCGGCCCCTGGTCCTCGGCATCCCACGCGGTGGTGTTCCGGTAGCTGCCGTGGTCGCCGAACGCCTGAATGGCGACCTCGACGTGCTGGTCGCTCACAAGTTGGGTGCTCCCGGGAACCCCGAGTTCGCCATCGGAGCCGTAGCCGAGGATGGCTCGACGTTTGTCGACGATCGGATGGTTCACCGCATTTCCGAGGACTATGTGCGCGAGGAGACAGCCAGGCAGCTCGCCGACGTTCGTCGTAGGGCACAGACCCTGCGAGACGGCCGTCAGGCCGTGCCGATCGAGGGTCGGGTCTGCATCGTGGTCGATGACGGAGTCGCCACCGGTTCGACCCTGGAAGCTTCGCTGCGCCTGGTCAACCGGCTGGGAGCGGCGAAGGTGATCGCCGCGGTGCCGGTTGGTCCACCAGACACGATCAAACGTCTCTCGGCCGCAGCCGACGAGGTGGTCTGCCCGCTGCAACCGAGGCATTTCTTCGCTGTCGGTGGCTGGTACGAGACGTTTGACCAAGTCCCGGATGAAGACGTAGCGGCCCTGCTAGACCCGTAGACGGTGTGAAACGTAATACGTAATACGGAACTGCTACTGGTTAGCGGCCGCCAGCGACAGCAGCTCTTGGACCGATTCGCGGAGCTCTTCGGGCCGGAACGGCTTGGTCATGAACGAATCGGCGCCTTTGGCTGCGGCCCGGTCCGCCATCTCCGGCTGGGCGTGTGCGGTAAGCACGAGGACCCGCACCCGCCTGGTTGCCTCGTCGGCGCGCAGCCTGGCGAGGACCTCCCATCCATCCATGCCCGGAAGCCCGATGTCAAGCACGATTGCCTGTGGGATCTCGGATGTCGCAGCCTCGAGACCCAGGAGGCCGTCCTCGACGGAGCGGATCTCTACCCCAAGAGGGCGGAGGCAGACTTCGATCAGTCTGCGAACACTCGCCGAGTCCTCAATCACGAGTATGGAGGACTTCATCCGGCCCATATCGGCTCACTCCGATCGGCGCTTGAGGGATGCTGGCGGATGTAGCCTGTGACAAACCGGCACACGGAGGCCTTGTGTTGCAACCGTATCGTTCCATCCCCTATTCGGATTTCACCCAACCCGGACCGAAGGCTAGCTATGAGAAGGCGCTCGCCCTGGTAACCGGGCGCATCGGTGTCCACGCGCCCCTGCTGATCGGGGGCGACCGAATCGATACCAAGCGCACCGTCGACAGCGTCGATCCCTCGCAACCTGACCGGATCATCGGAACCGCTTCGCTGGCCTCGCCCGAGCAGGCTGTCGCAGCCTTGGACGCGGCCTGGACGGCCTTCCCGGCGTGGTCGGCTCGTGGCGCAGAAGAACGCGCCGAGCTCGTCCATCGAGTCGGTGATCTCATCGAGTCCCGAATCCACGAGTTCTCTGCCTGGCAGACCTTCGAGGCGGGTAAGAACTGGGCGGAGGCCGAGGCCGATGTGGCAGAAGCCATCGACTTCTGCCGCTACTACGCACATCAGGCCCTGGCCATGGCCGAGCCGCTTCCCGTTCATGAGTTTCCAGGGGAAACCAACGAGTCCTGGCTCCAGCCGCTTGGCGCGGGTGTGGTGATTCCCCCGTGGAACTTCCCACTGGCGATCCTCGTCGGTATGGCGATCGGCCCCGTAGCGGCTGGGAACACCGTTGTGCTAAAACCGGCGTCGAACACGCCGATCGTCGGCTGGGGGTTCATGGAGGTACTCGCCGAGGCCGGCGTGCCTCCCGGTGTCGTCAACTTTCTGCCGGGGGCAGGATCTGAGGTCGGTGACACCCTGGTCGACCATCGGTCGACGCGCTTCATCAACTTCACCGGATCGAAAGAGGTAGGCCTGAGGATCGCCGAGCGGTCGGCGACCGTCGGCGACGGTCAGCGGTGGATGAAGCGGGCCTATATGGAGATGGGTGGCAAGGATGCCCTGATCGTCGACGAGACCGCCGATCTCGACACCGCAGCCGACGACGTGGTCCGCTCCGCCTTTGGGTTCCAGGGCCAGAAATGCTCCGCTTGTTCGCGGCTGATCGTCGTCGATGCGGTCCATGATGAGCTCGTCGACAAGGTCGTCGAACGGGCGGCGGCGCTCTCCATCGGCCCGCCAGAAGAGAATCATCCGGTCGGGCCGGTGATCTCAGCCGCCCAGCACTCGGCCATCCGTGAGGAGATCGACCTGGGAAAGGCCGAGGGAACTCTTGTGATGGGTGGCAGCGCCGTCGATCGGGATGGCGGTTACTACATCGAGCCGACCGTGTTCGTAGACGTCGACCGCGACGCGAGACTCGCCCAACACGAGATTTTCGGTCCCGTGTTGTCGGTGGTTCGTGCTTCCGATTTCGATGATGCGCTTGACGTGGCCAACGGGACCGAATATGGGCTCACCGGTGGATTGCACTCCTCCGACGAGAGCCACATCAGCAGGGCCAGGGACGAGTTCTACGTTGGCAACCTCTACATCAATCGAAAGATCACCGGTGCATTGGTCGGGATCCAACCGTTCGGTGGTTTCAACATGTCGGGGTCCAACGCCAAGGCCGGTGGCCCCGACTATCTCCGTCTGTTCATGGAAATGAAGACGGTGGCGACCAGGAATTAGTGACCACAGCGTTACGGAGTGGCGCTCACCTCATAAACGTGACGCTCTATCACGTTGCCCTGCTGGTCCTGGACGATGATCGTCGTCCCATTTGCCACCCATGAGTCGGTGTCGACGCACCACGCCAGACCGGAATCGTCGTCGCCGGCGCAGCCGAGGGCGACGCTGGCGACGTCGCCGGGGGTGAGCAGCACCCGAGGGGGGAAGGTGTAGCCCGGGGGGCTCCCGGCGTCGCGCATTGTCCATCCGCCGATGGCGATCTCGGTGTATGAGGCGTTGACGATCTCGACCGAGGCCGGCTCGGTGGTTGGAGGGTCCGGTATGTTCACGGTATCGATGCGCAGTACCGGCCGATCGGGAGTGATCCCGCCTTCCGGGTGGCCGCATGCAAACGTCCCCCACATCCCCCGCCCGGAGGCGTAGGCACTGGCGTTGACGCGCAGGAAATCCCCGGCGAACTCGTGGCCGTGAAGGGCGGCTGCGGCGCCGAGCTCCACCAGTTCCAGATTGACGAAGATCCGGTCGTCATCGTCGATCATCAGATAGCGGAGGGGGGTACCGTCCTCGTCGGTCCCTGTTCCCCACACCGCGACGCTGCGCCCCGCGGTTAGCTGAGCCAGGGCGAGGCCCGCGGCCTCGGCGTAACACTCTTCCCCTTGCGGGGCGCGAACCCCGGCAAGGGCCACATCCATCGATTCTTCGTTGATCGTCATCTGCACCGTGTCACCATCGACGACTCCCGAGACGATTCCGTGTTCCGTGTCGTCGGGGATTGTGACTCCCGTCGAGGACGTCGACTGCTCGTCCCCGGTTGTGGAGGTTTCCAAAGCCGTACTGCACGCGGTGACGAACGCGGCGACGACTGCAATTGCGGCGAGCCCCCTCATGGTTGTCACGGTACATGGGGCAGGGACTAGTCAAGGGCACCTCGCATCCTCCTTTGGGAGAGTTCCGCGTCGTCAGACGCGGTGTGCGGGTCACCCCGTGATCGCGAGGCAATTGGCACCTCCCCCTGAGGGGTAGGCAAAGAACGCGATCTGGGTCGTCTGATTTGCGTCTCGCGTCTTGCGGCTCGACACTGTCTGCCAATGAGCCCCTTCGACTTGTCAGGCACGGTGGCGCTGATCACCGGAGGCAACGGGGGCATCGGGCTCGGCATGGCGGAAGGGCTGGCCGCGGCGGGCGCCGACGTGTGTATCTGGGGGCGGAATGCCGAAAAGAACGAGGCCGCCCTTGCGGGCCTGACAGCACACGGGACGCAGGTGGAGGCGATGGTGGTCGATGTTGCCGACGAAGGCGCGGTGGACGATGCCTTCGCCGCCACCGTCGATCGATTGGGCAGGGTCGACGCCTGCTTCGCCAACGCCGGGATCATCGGCGCGGGGTCGCGTTTCGCGGACGTCACCGAGGACGAGTGGCGGGCCGTCACCGGCATCAACCTCGATGGGGTCTTTCTCACTCTCCGTGCCGCCGTTCGCCATCTGATGCACCGCGGCGAGGGTGGTTCGCTGGTGGCGACCAGCAGCCTTTCTTCTGTGCTTGGGATGCCGCGCGGCTCGGCGTATTCGTCGTCGAAGGCGGCAGTGTCGGCGCTCGTCCGATCGATTGCGGTTGAGTACGGGCGGTATGGCATCAGGGCGAACGCCATTGTCCCGGGCTGGATCGAGACTGACATGACCGCAGCAATCATGACCGACGAGCGTTTCCAGCGCAGCCAGCTCGGCCGGACCTCGCTGAAGCGATGGGGCCGCCCGGATGACTTCGCCGGGATCGCCGTGTACCTGGCGTCGGACGCCTCCCGGTTCCACACCGGTGACACCATCGTCATCGACGGCGGCTACCTCGTCGACTGAGTGCCCGCTGGTCGATGCGGATGCGGTGTAGCGTGATGTGATGGATTTCGGTGTTGTCCTGCAAAACAACCCGCCGGCCTCTCGTGTCGTTGAGTTGACCAAGCAGGCGGAGGATCTCGGGTTCAGCCACGCCTGGACGTGGGACTCGCACTTCCTGTGGCAGGAGCCGTTTGTGATCTACTCGCGGATGCTGGCGGAGACCGACAACATTGTGGTCGGCCCCATGGTCACTAACCCGGGCACTCGTGACTGGACGGTGATTGCCTCGCTGTTCGCCACCCTCAATGAGATGTACGGCCCGCGGACTATTTGTGGCATGGGTCGTGGCGACTCTGCTCTTCGCTATCTCGGCCGCCAGCCCCGCACGATGGCAACGATGGTCGAGTCGATGAAGGTGATCAAGGGCCTCGTTGCCGGGGAGACCGTCGAATACAACGAAAGAGCGTTGCAGATGCCATGGGTAGGCGATGGTTGGAACCTGCCGATCTGGGTGGCCGGTTACGGGCCGAAGGCACTCGCCGCCGCCGGTCGGCATGGCGACGGCTTCATCCTCCAGCTCGCCGACCCGCAGGTCCTGGAGTGGACGATGACCGCCGTCCGCGATGCCGCAGTCGAAGCCGGTCGGGATCCGGACGAGATCAAGATCTGCGTGGCAGCCCCTGCCTATGTCGGAGATGACCTCGAGCATCAACGCGACCAGCTGCGGTGGTTCGGCGGCATGGTGGGCAACCACGTCGTCGACATGGTCGCCCGGTATGGAGAGGATGCTTCGAAGGTGCCGGAAGTCCTGTCCGACTACATCAAGGAGCGCGAGTCCTATGACTACGAAGGGCACGGCAGGGCGAGCAACGTCTCTGTTGATTTCGTGCCGGACACCATCGTCGATCGCTTCTGTGTCCTGGGTCCTGTCGATGCACACCTCGAAAAGCTGACGCTGCTCAGCGACATGGGCGTCGACCAGTTCGCCATCTATCTGATGCACGACGACATGGAGGGAACCCTCCAGGCCTATGGAGACCACATCATCCCGGGTCTGAATTAGATCGGCATCGTCCGTTTCTCCCCCTTTTGGGGGGAGTACCGCCGAAGGCGGGGAGGGGGGCTTCTTCGCTGGGGCGACGGGTTATCTTGGGAAGCCCCCTCCGTCAGCGGCTGCGCCGCTGCCACATCCCCCAAGAGGGGAGGAGACACGCGGGGAGCGGGGCTTCTTGTTTCTCCCCTTTTAGGGGAGTACCGCCACAGCCCCCTCCGTCAGCGGCTCCGCCGCTGCCACCTCCCCCAAGAAGGGAGGAAACGGGCGGGGAGTGGGGCTTCTTTGCTGGGCAACGGGCTATCTCGGGAAGCCCCTCCGTCAGCGGCTGCGCCGCTGCCACCTCCCCCAAGAGGGGAGGAAACGGGCGGGGAGGGGGGCTTCCTCCTGGGCGGACGAGACGGCGACCTCTACCCGTCCCCCAACAGGTTCCGCTGCAGCTTGCGCATCCCACCCAGCCAGCGTTCATAGTCCGTGGCCTTGCTGACGAAGTAGTCGGCCACCTCGGGGTGGGGCAGGATGAGGAATCGCTCGTCGTGCAGCCCATCGATGACCGTATCGGCGACTTGCTCGGTTGAGATGCTGCCGTCAATGGCGAACTCGTGGAACCCCTCCGAGATGGTGGTGAGATCGTCGAGCATGGCGGTGTCGACGAACTGCGGGGCCAGGCAAGACACGCCGATACCGTCGTCTCCGTAGGTGATCGACAGCCATTCGGCGAGGGCGACCACGGCGTGCTTGGTGACGCTGTAGGGGGCGGCGCCGAGGTTGGTGAGCAGCCCGGCGGCGCTGGCGGTGTGCAGGAGATACCCCGAGCCTCGCTCGAGCATCGAAGGAAGCACGGCTCGGGTCCCGTAGACGTGGGACATTACGTTGACCGCCCATGCCCGCTGCCAATCGTCGTCAGGGGCGTCGACGCTGCCGCCGGTGGGTATGCCCGCGTTCAGGCACAGCAGATCGACCGGTCCATAAGCTGCCTCGGCGGCGGCGATCATGCCGATGTTGTCGGCCTCTGAGGAGACGTCGGCCGCAATGGCGATCCCGCCAACCTCGTCGGCAACGGCCTGCGCCGAGCGGAGGTCGATGTCGGCGACGACGATGCCGGCGGCGTCTTCCCGCCCGAACCGCCGGCAAAGGGCGGCTCCGATACCGCTTCCTCCCCCGGTCACCACGGTGACGGCGTTCGCTAACTCCACGCGCCGAGCGTACTGCGAGTCGTCTGCGAGGATGGCCGGCGATCTACCCTGGATGCGATACCGGGAGACCCCATGATCACCATCCCAGCGAGCGAGCTCGTCGACCATGTAGGCGAGGAGACCGGTGTTTCGGACTGGCTCGAGATCGACCAGGACCGTATCAACGCCTTTGCCGAGGTGACCCTCGACGATCAGTTCATCCACACCGATCCGGAAGCGGCGGCGCAGACCCCGCTCGGCTCGACCGTCGCCCATGGCTTTCTGACCCTGTCGCTGGTGTCGAGGCTGGCGGCCGACGGCATGATCATGCCTGAGGGAACCGTGATGATGTTGAACTATGGGGTCGACCGGGTGCGCTTCCTGGAACCGGTCAAGGTTGACAGCAGGATCCGGGGAAAGACGCGCCTCAGCGACGTCAGGGAGAAGGGCCCGGGTCGCTGGCTGGCCACCAATGAGGTCACAGTCGAGATCGAAGGCGTCGACAAGCCGGCGATGGTCGCTGAGGTGCTGACGCTGTTTATCACGAGTGCCGAGTAGCAAGTACCAAGTACGAAGTACGAAGTACCAAGTACTAGGCCAGCGGCCTCAGCCGGTTGCTTCTGGCGCTTCCGGCGAAGGTAGCCGCTACGACTCAGGGATCGCCACGATTCGGTGCAGCTCGCCTTCTTGGGTCGCGACCAGCACCTCGCCTTCGGCGTCGACTCCGAACGTCGTGATGTGCCCGAGTCGGCCGAGGTCGGCCTCCCAGTCGTACTCGGCGATGATCTCGCTTCCGTCGAATATCAACGAGCGGACCCATCCGACGCAGTAGTCCCCATAGAAGTATTGGCCCTCCAGTGCCGGGAGCTGGCGGCCCCGGTACACGGGACCGCCGACGACGGCGCACGCCCGCTGGTGGGGGATGATGAACGTCGGCGCCACCAGACCCTCCGCTTCGCAATCTTCCGCCTCGTAGCAGGCATCCCCCTCGCGGATCGCCCATCCGAAGTTGGAACCCGCCGCATCCATAGGTACTACGTTGATTTCCTCATACTCGTATTGGCCCACATCGGCGATATAGACGAAGCCGGCATCGAAGGTGAACCGCCACGGGTTCCTGAGCCCGTATGCCCACAGCTCGCGCGCCGAGCCTTCGGCGTCGACGAACGGGTTGTCCGGAGGCACGGCGTAAGGAACGCCGGCGTCGACGTCGAGACGCACGATCGCCCCGAGCAGGCTGGCGGTGTTCTGGCCGTGGCCGTCGGGATCCCCGATCCCGCCGCCGTCGCCGAGGCTGATCCACAGATAGCCGTCGGGGCCAAAAGCCATCCCGCCACCCTGGTGATATATGTGCGGCTGTTCGACGGTGAGGATCGGTGTGGCCGAGTCGATGATGACCTCATCCCCGTCCAGTGCGTAGGCAGCGACCTGGACATCGAACGACTCGCCGGTATAGAGCACGAACATGCGGTCGCCTTCGGTATCGAATGTGAACCCGAGCAGGCCCTGTTCCGAGGTCGTGCTGAACACGATGTCCCGGAGATCGAAGAAAGGAACGATCGCGTCACCATCGATGAGCACGATCCGACCGAGCCGCTCGGCGACGTACACCCGGTCGTCACCAGCACGGTTGGCCAGGGCGACCGGTTCCTGGAGGGCGTCGGTGATGCGCTCGAGCCGGAGGTGCGGCACCTGGGTTGGCACGGTGGCCGTGGGCGCTTGCGCCTCGATCGGCGTGGTTGTCCCCAGGCCGGCCTGCTCCAGATTCGACGGCGACGCGCTACATCCCGCAGCGACGAGCGCAGCACCGACCAAAATCGCAGCCAGCCTCATCACCCGGACGCTAGAGGGGCATTTGTCATATATGGGAGACTGGGACGATGCCGTACGTGGAAGCGAACCAGCCGAAGTTTCACGACCTGGAAAGCGGGGACAGCCCGGTAGCGCGGTTCGTCCACGGGGTTCCCTTCGATGCGACGATGTGGAGCGAACAGCTCGACGGCCCGGCCGCCGCCGCGCTCTGATGAGACGAATCAGCGGTCTGGTGGCGGCGGCGGCATTGATAGCGGCTGCCTGTAGCCCGGAGGCGACGCCGACAACGCCTCCCTCGACGTCTGCACCAACCACGACAACGTCGGAAGGGCAGACCCCGGTCGGCTCGACCGAACCGCAGACATCGTCGACAACGACAGCCACGGAGACCACGATTTCGATCGCAGACACCGTGCTCGCCCTGGAGACGGTGGCGTCCGGGTTCGCTCGACCGGTGCTTGCCATCGCGTCGGGTGGCCGGCTCTTCGTCGTCGACCAACCGGGGCAGATCTGGGTGATCGATGAGGCGGACCCAGAAGTCTTCCTCGACATCCGTGACCGGGTGTTGTTCGGCGGGGAGCGGGGGCTGCTTGGTCTGGCTTTCCACCCCGAACATGATGACCTGCTCTATGTGAACTACACCGGCGACTCCGGGTCCACCATCGTGGCCGAATACCGGTTCGCCGTCGACGGGGCCGATCCGACGTCGGAGCGCACCGTGCTGCGAGTCGACCAGCCTGCCGGCAACCACAACGGCGGGTTGCTCGCCTTCGGCCCTGAAGGGAAGCTTTGGATCGGCATGGGTGACGGAGGCGGCTCCGACGACCGCTTCGGCCAGGCGCAGCGGGGAGACACGCTGCTTGGCGCGATGTTGCGCATCGAAGTCGGGCCTGAGGTGACTCCGTACGGAGTTGCCGGCGACTACGGGTTCGCGGCGGCTGAGGTGTGGGCCATCGGTCTGCGCAACCCATGGCGGTACGCCTTCGATGGCCGCGATCTGTGGATCGCTGATGTCGGTCAGAATGCGGTCGAAGAGATCAATCGGGTCTCGGTGGACGATCGCGGTCTGAATTTCGGGTGGCCGATCCATGAGGGGACTGATTGCTTCCGCCGAAGCCCAGCGTGCGGTGGCGACGAGTTCACCTTGCCCGTCCATGAGTACCGGCACCCCGGTGGGTGTTCCATCACCGGGGGCTACGTGTATCGGGGCGAGGCCATCCCGCAGCTCAGCGGCCACTACTTTTTCTCCGATTTCTGTTCCGGGTTCATTCGCTCGATCGCGCCATCCGGCGAAGTATTCGACTGGACCGAACAGACCGACACCGTCGACGGTGTGACCTCGTTCGGTGTGGATGCCGACGGTGAGCTTCTCGTGGTCTCTTCGAGCGGCGTTGTGTACCGGGTGGTCGAGCGATGATCGCCGTTGTCGGTTCGGTGAATCGAGACTTGGTCATGATCTGCGACGCTTTGCCCGCCCCCGGCGAGACGGTGCTCGCTTCTGGCCATTTCGAGAGCCCAGGAGGGAAGGGAGCCAATCAGGCGGTAGCCGCAGCCCGGCTGGGAGCCCAAGTGGCGCTGGTGGGTCGAGTCGGTGACGACGATGCCGGACGGATGCTGGTCGAGGCGTTCGAGGAGGACGGGGTGGACGTCTCTCTGATTGCGGTGACCGACGCGGCGCCGACGGGGCTGGCGGTGATCACGGTCGACCGAGCAGGGGAGAACAGCATCGTGGGGAGCCCTGGGGCCAATTTGTTGGTCAGCAGCGCCGACATCGCCGGTGCTGGATCGCTGCTCGGGGCCGCGTCGGTCACGCTGCTCCAGTTGGAGATCCCTCTGCCGACCGTTACCGAGGCGGCGCACGCCGCAGGCGGCACCGTGATGCTGAATGCAGCGCCGGCGCGACCGCTCCCCGATGAGCTGCTCGATGCAGTCGATGTGCTGGTGGTAAATCGGTCCGAGCTCGAGACCTTCGTCGGCGGTAGCGATCCGGCCGCGGCGGCGCGGCTCGCGGTGCCGAGCACGGTGGTGACGATGGGCGCCGAGGGAGCTGCCGTGGTCACCGGGGATGTCGTCGTCTTGTTCCCAGCGCCTGAGGTCGACGTCGTGGATACCACCGGAGCCGGCGATGCCTTCTGCGGTGCCCTCGCCGCTGCCTTCGATGCCGGGATGGAGATGAGCGACGCGGTGAGCAGAGCCGTTGTGGCTGGTGCCCTGGCAACGACGGCCTTCGGTGCGCGGTCGGCGATGCCGATGGTGGAAGAACTGGAAGCTGCGCTGGATCGGTGACTGGGCGAAGCCGTAATACGTAATACGAACCGGCCCCGGTTTTTGCCGGGCCGGTTCCGTTGTAGGGGGCACTGTATTCTCCGTTCATGGGTCGTCCGATCATCATCGACGCCGATCCGGGTCAAGACGACGCCGTCGCCATCCTGCTGGCGCTGGCGTCGCCGGAGCTCGACGTCGTCGCCATAACCACCGTGGCCGGGAACGTCCCACAACCACTGGTGACCGCAAACGCGCTAGCCATGTGCGAGCTCGCCGGTCGCACAGATGTGCCTGTCTACAAAGGGGCCGACGGACCCCTGGAGCGCGAGCTGCACACCGCCGAATATGTCCATGGCCCCACCGGGATCGACGGGGCGGATCTGCCAACACCAACAACGAAGGCGAAACGTGGCCACGCCGTCGACTTCATCATCGCGACATGTCTGAGCGCCGATGATCCGATCACGATCTGCCCAGTCGGCCCACTCACCAACCTTGCCGCCGCCATTGCCAGGCAGCCATCCATCGTTTCGACCATCCGAGAGGTTGCGCTGATGGGTGGCGGCTTCTTCGAGGGAGGCAATACGACCCCGGTCGCCGAGTTCAACATCTTCGTCGATCCTGAGGCTGCGAGCATTGTGTTCAACTCGGGTGTCCCACTCACCATGTTTCCGCTCGATGTGACGCACAAGGCCCTCGTACTGCCGGACGACCTGAAGCGGTTTGGCGGTCTTGGGACCCAGGCCGGGACCGCGGTCGCCGGCATGATCGACTACTACGAGCGCCATGACATGGAGAAGTACGGTTTCGCGGGTGCCCCGCTCCATGACCCCTGCGTGATCGCCTACCTGATCGAGCCGCAGCTTTTTGGGGGCAAGCCGTGTCGGGTGGACGTTGAGACCGAATCGGAGCTGACGATGGGGCAGACCGTGGTCGACTGGTGGGGGGTCACCGGTGCCGAGCCCAACGCCATGGTCATCGACAGTGTCGACCGGCAAGGGTTCATCGACCTACTGGTCGAGCGGATCGGGGCGTTGTGAGCCGGCCCGAGCTGTCGATCCCGCACCTGGAGCCACCGTTCGATCGGGCGCTCGCCGATGCGCTCGACTACGTATTCGACATCCACGACGACGTGGTATCGATCAACTTGGCGGGAAGTGTCTTTCGAGGAAAGGCCGATCCGCGCAGCAACCTCGACCTCTATGTGATCATCGGCGGAGAGCTGCGGCACCGGGATCAGCGGTTCTTCGCCGGCGTGCCCGTCGAGATGTTCTTCAACAATGAGGAGCGGTCCCGCGGCTACTTCGCGCAAGATCAACGCGAGGGCCGGGCACGAGCGGTGAGGTTGATGGCGTTCGGTCACGTCATCTACGACCCGGACCGGGTGTTCGCCCGGCTACGAACCGATGCGCTCGACGTGATGGAGCGTGGCCCGGCGGTGCCGGAGGAAACCGTCACTTTCAGGCGCTACGGAGCGGTCGATCAGATGGACAGCGCACTCGACGTCGCCGACCGCGATCCGGCCATGGCGCGGATCCTGGCCACGGAGGCCGTTTCGCAGGCGATCGCGGTGTGGTTCGTCGAACGCGGGGGCTGGATCCCGCGGGGAAAGGACCGGCTGCAAGAGCTGCGGACGGTTGATCCGGAAGCCGCGATCGCGGTGGAGCGGTTCATCGACTCTGGGTCGGTCGCAGAGGCCGAGGAAGCCATTGCCGTGCTCCTCGGGGTCGGTGGATTCTTCGAGTGGGACTCTATCCCCGAGGTCTGAGCCACGCCCACCAGCCGAGGGCTAAAGATCCGGCGAGGATCACAGCCGCCGCCGTCATGACGTCGGCGAACCCCGCTGCCTGGGCGGCTGCCGGCGCATCCGCCGCCGTGCCGCCGCCTGCGTAGCTAACGGTGCGGGCCGCCCACAGCGTGCCGAGCACGGCGATCCCGGTGACGGTTCCGGTGATGCGAGTGATGCTCAGCATTCCGGAGGTGATACCGAGCTTGGCGTGGGGCACCGCGCCCAGGATGGCGCTGTTGTTGGGCGAGTGGAAGATGCCGATGCCGAGGCCGACGATGAGGCCGACAACGAAGATCGCCGTTGCGGTGGTGGCGCCTTCCAGCATGAAGGTGGCAGCGATGTAGCCGACAACCATGATGATCAGGCCGGCCACGGTTACCGGCCTCGACCCGATCCGATCGGATAGGCCGCCGGAGAAAGGTGACACGATTCCCATCGTGATCGGTACCGCGGCCAGGACGAGCCCGATCCCTCGCGGCGACAACTCCATGACATCGGTCAGGTAGAAGGGCGCGATCAGCAGCAAGCCCGCCAGGGCAAAAAACACAGTGAATCCGGTCACCAGATTCACCGACAGATCGCGGCTCCGGAACAGAGAGAGATCGACCATCGGGTGATCGATCCGCCGCTCCACGAGCACGAACGCCACCAGCGAGGTCGCCGC
The DNA here is from genome assembly GCA_964195125.1 of uncultured Kiloniellales bacterium. Classification (GTDB taxonomy): domain Bacteria; phylum Actinomycetota; class Acidimicrobiia; order Spongiisociales; family UBA5794; genus JACZST01. The sequence goes on from CAXMPL010000060.1 coordinate 23,176, forward strand.
CGTCGCAAACAGAGCGAGGTTGACCGGGTTGGCGAAACCGATTTCCTGTCCGGCAGTCAGGCCGAGCAGCAGTGTGAGAAGCCCAACGAAGAACAGGCCGGCTCCCACGAAGTCGAAGCTCTCGCCTCCTTTCGGCTTGGTATTGGCCACGAACTTGATCGCGGTCAGCGTGCCCACGATCCCTATTGGGATGTTCACCAGGAAAATCCACTGCCACGATGCTGCCTCGAGGATGAACCCGCCGATGATCGGGCCGGCCATGATTCCGATCGAGGCGATGGTGGCGTTGACGCCGAGGGCCCTGCCGCGCTCGGATGGCGGGAACGCCTCGGTGGTGATGGCGAAGCCGAGGGCGAAGATCATGGCAGCACCGACCCCCTGGAAGATCCGGGCGCCGATGAGGATCTCGATCGTCGGCGAGAAGGCGGCGAAAAGCGAGCCCAGGGTGAACACGGCAAATCCCGCAGTGAAGATCGGCTTCTTGCCGATCATATCGCCGAGCCGGCCGAAGCCGAGCACGAGCGTTGTCTGGGTCAGCAAATAGGAGAGCACCACCCATTGGGCGACGGCGAACGTCGTGTCGAAGTCGTCAACGAGGGTGGGGAGGGCAACGTTGAGCATGGTGCCGTCCACCGTGCCAAGGAAGATGGCCATGGCGATAGCGACGAGCACGTACCATTTCTTGGAGTAGTCGATGCCCTCAGGCGGGGTCTCAACGCGGGGCTCCGCTTCTTCGATGGCCATCGGCGGAGGGTAGGGGAGCGTCGTCATTCCCGGGTCGTGCCTTGGTCAGCTCCGGCGAGCTTGGTACACCGCGCCATCAGATGACGGAGCTCACGGTCTTCGCCCGGCTACTCGCTGATCGTCAACCGGTCAGCGTGATATAGATCAGGAGCTCGCCGCCGCCCTCCTCGACCTGGACGAGCACATCGACCGGCGTCGCCGACAGGAAGCTGGCCACGCGCGCTCCTGCCGACCCTGCGACATTCAGCGGTGCTTGGTCGAGTATCCCTTCGTAGTAGGAAACGGTCTCGTCGAAGGAGGCCGTCGATGTGAAGATCTTGATGCCAGAGGCGTCACGGAAGAACACCGCTCCTGGTGCAACCAGGTCGTCAGGGAGACCCGTATCGGATGCCGCTCCTGCATCGGGCGATTGGGCTCCGGCATCGCCGTTGGTGCCGCCAGCCTCGAGCCCGCAAAACTCGTCGAGGGCGTCGGCTGCGCTCAGCACCTCAGGCGACTCCATCCGGAGAATGCGGGGGTCGTTCACGTCGATTGCGAGCATGTCCCAGCCGCTCTCCTCGAGCGCCACCACCAGGCCCTCGAATGCGGAGGCGAGCGTGTCGTACGCGCCCCTGATGTCACTGGGAACCAGATCGCGCGCCTGGCGGATGGCGTCCAGAGAGTCCTTGATCGACTTTTCGACGCTTGCAGGGTCGAAGACGTCCATCGTCTCCGCCGCCGTGTCCTGAGCCGCAATAAAGTCGCAGAATCCGTTGTCCCCGGCGGCGGCCGCTACGTCGGCCGTCGTGGTCGGTGCCACGCTCGTTGTTGTCACGCTCGTTGTTGTCACGGAGGTTTCAGGCTCCGTCGCCAGTGCGGTAGTGGGCGCATCGTCCGAGGTCGCCCCGCCGCAGGAAGCCGCCACGACGGCCAGCGCGATGCTCAACATACCGATTCGGCTCATCACAAACCTCCCCAGACCGCAATTGACGGCATACCGTAACGCGTTCCTGTCGCACCCCGTCGGTACCATCGCGCCCTATGGCGCGCATCCATGTTGAAGGGTGGGCCCCGGAGTACGGGAGCCCGCTGCAAACCGACGACTCGCTTGCGGACGAGAGCCGTGTCGACGAGGACGTCGAGGTCTCCGGTGCCTGGAGCCCGATCTCTGGTGTCGACGACGGCGTGGCTGCCGTCGCTTTTGTCGACGGCGTGCGGCGCATCGATGCGATGCTCACCCTCGAAGACGAGAACGGCCCGCCGACCGCCGGGATTTGTGGCACGTACGCGGTCGGATCGGTGCTGTGGGACCGCACGATTCCCGCCTCCGAGATCACCCATGCCCTCGTCGACCGGGTGGCGATCTTCAGCGGCGGCAAGGCAGCACCGATGCCTGCAGTCTCCACGCAGCTGAGCTACCGCACCGAATCCATCGCCGGGTCTGATCCGTCGGGGCTCATTCAGTCGCTCCACGGGCAGATGAGAAAGGCGGAGGCGACGCTGTCGGAGGATCTCGCCAAGTCGGGAGTGTTTGTTGTCGCCGACGGCCCGATCAACGATTTATCCGCTACCGAGAAGGTCGGCTTTATCAAGACCCACCGCCGCCCCTACCTCAGCGACGAACGGATCGGCATCGTCGGAGCACTCCGACCGGCCGAACGCACTCCGCTGTTCCTGATCGGAGCCGGAGGCGCTTACCCCCGATACTCTTGGTATTTCCGCCTCGCCGCGGTTGACCACGGCCATGCCTGGTCGGGGATCGCCCGTGCCGAGGTGTCCAGCCATCTCGATCTTGGCACCGCGCAGCGGATAGCAGACCGCGTCACCGCGGTGGTCCCTGAGGTTTCTTCCGAGCCACACATCGACCCGAGGGCGCCACAGAACCTGGTGCCCATTGCCGCCCTCGAGCGGGAGTTGCGGAGACGCATGGGCGACCCCGCCTTCGTCTACCGTGAGTTGCGAGCGGCCACCTTGGGCGGGGTGCTGACATGACGGAGAACAGTGTCGGTCGTGTCCTGGGAACCCAGCACACGACGACAAGCGAGTTTCGCGTCGTGCTCGACGACGACGAGTACCTGCAACTCGATGACCTCGTCGTGGTCCGCACCCAGGTTCCCAAGTACGGAGAGGTGCGCACCTACGGCATCGTCACCGAGGCGGAAGCCGTCTACGAGGGAGCGCAGTTCGAATCCGATACGCACCGCATCGCTGCTGAGGGAATCCTCCCGGGCGCCAAGGTGCGATCGGCGAGGGTGCAGGTCACTCGGGTGGACCCTGAGCTGTGGGTTTCGGCCGATCCTGGCGAGGTCGCCGAACGTGCCCGCGGCGCCGAGCGCGACAAGGCATTGTACGTCGACGAGATGGGCAGGCCGCTGCCAGCCGGCTTCGGCCGCGACGGGGAACCGATCGCCATCGACCTCGACTTCTTCGACGGCCGCAAGGGCGGCCACATGTCGATCTCGGGGATCTCCGGGGTCGCAACCAAAACATCGTTTGCCCTGTTCTTCCTCAGGCTGCTGTCGGCGAGGCCGGACGTGGTCGGCGTTGGCGCCGCCAACCTGCGAATCCTCGTGTTCAACGTCAAGGGCGAGGATCTCTTGTGGCTGGACAAACCCAACAACGCGTTCACCGCAGACGATGCCGCCAAATGGGAGCAGCTCGGCGTCGAACCTGCGCCGTTCCCTTCCGTGTCGTTCTGGGCGCCACCACGGCCGCGAAGCGGGGACGTGCTGGTGCCGGACACCGGTGGGCGGCAGCAGGGCGTCGATGCGTTTGCATGGACGCCGCGCGAGTTCGTCGACGACGGTCTGCTGCGGTTCCTGTTCACGGACGCAGGCGACTTCCGCAACCAGCTCTCGTTCATCGAGGAGAGAGTGCGATCACAGCTCCAGCGTTTCGCAATCGATGTCGACGGTCTGCCGGGAGCCCTGGTGCTCCGCGACCCTGCCGATGTTGACGACCCGCGACAACCCGTGGTCGCCCATCGTGGTGAGCGCGTGATCAGCGATCTGGGGACGATGATCGATGCCATCGCCGAATACGTCGACCCAGAGGAGAGGGAGCCGGATCAGCGATGGACGGGAAGGGTGCAGGGGGGCACGGTCTCCGCGTTCCTCCGCAGGCTCCACGCCGCCGAGCAACGGCTCGGGCACATGATCAGGGCAGGCGACAGCAGGCGCATCGACAGGGCGGCCGCTCAGGTGACCGTGGTCGGGATCCAGTCGCTCCATGATCTCGGCCAGCGATTCGTGGTCGGCGCCATGCTGGCGGAGACCTTCGAGGAGAAGGAGCACACCGGCCAGCGCCTCCCACTGTCGGTCGTCGTGCTCGATGAGCTGAACAAATACGCACCGAGAGATGGGTCGAGCCCGCTCAAGGCGATGCTGGTCGATATAGCCCAGCGGGGGAGGAGCCTCGGCGTGCTTCTGGTCGGAGCGCAGCAGACCGCGTCGAGGGTCGCCCCCGAAGTCATGGAAAACGCTGCCATCAAGGTCGCCGGCCGCCTCGACGCCGCCGAGGCCGAGCGCCCGGAGTACGGCTGGATGCTGCCGTCGACGCGAGCCAGGGCGCGGCTGTTCAAACCGGGGACGATGGTGCTGTCGCAGCCGTCGATCCCGGTGCCGATCGTCCTCCAATTTCCCTTCCCACCATGGGCGACCCGCAAGGAGGAGGTCGACACAACGAAGGTCGACCCGTTCGACGGGCTGTGAGGGTCCTCCACACGTCGGATTGGCACGTCGGAAAGCGGATCGGACGCTACGACCGGTCGGACGAGTACCGGGACGTCATCGACGAGGTGGTCGGGATCGCCGAGGACGAGACTGTCGATCTGGTGCTCCATTCGGGCGATCTGTTCGATCGGCCGTTGCCTCCAATCGACGCGCTCAACATTGCCTTCGATGGCCTGGTTGCGCTCAGCGATGGGGGCGAGCGACCGGTGGTTGTCATTGCAGGGAACCACGATTCACCAGGGTTCTTCGATGCGCTCGCTCCGTTTCTGCGAACGGTCAACGTGCACCTGGTCGGCGCCATCAAACGACCGGACGACGGTGGTGTGCTCGAGCTCGACACGGCTGCGGGACCCGCCGTGGTATCGGCGTTTCCCTTCCTCAGAGAGGGACGCAGCTTCGAGGTGTGGGAACCGCCGGAAGAGCACTACAAGAAATATGCCGACCGGCTGCGCTCCATCTCCGAGGCCTACAGCGCCCATGCCGCTGCGCTTGCCGGCACCGATGCGGTGACCTTCCTCGTTGCCCACTTCCTGGTTGGGGGAGCCAAGGTGCACGGCCACGGCGCACCCCGCGGGGAACGCGAGCTCCACATGGGCGAAGCGTATGCCGCCACTGCAGAGGTCATCCCTCCTGGGCCGCAATACGTCGCCATGGGTCATATCCACGCCCCCCAACCGGTCCCAGGAGCCAAAGTGCCTGCTCAGTACGCCGGGTCCTTGCTCGAGCTGGACTTCGGCGAGGCCGGCGAGGAGAAGCGGGTGGTGGTGGTCGATGTCGAGCCCGGCCTGCCCGCCGCGGTGCGATCGGTGCCGCTTGGGCGCGGACGCCGTCTGCTGCGGCCGCGCGGACCCTGGGACGAGATTCTCGGCATGGACGGGGTCCACGACTCATACCTCGATCTCACCGTCGAGACCGCGGGGCCGGACCCTGGTCTTGCCGAACGTGCCTTCGACGAGTTCGACTACCTGGTCAACGTCCGCCCTGACTACCCGAGGGTGGAGGCGCCGCGGCCCGCGACCGAGTATCGAACCCTGACCGAGCAGTACTCCGACTACTACGCAGCAACCTACGAAACAGAGGCGCCTGAGGACCTGATCGAAGCGTTCACTTCGGTGCTGGAGGAGGTAGTCGGTGCGTCCGGTTGAGCTCAGGCTGAGGAACTTCCGATCCTACTTTGGCGACGAAGCATCCTTTGACTTTCGGGAGCGAAGGCTCATCGGCATCGTCGGCCCGATCGGCAGCGGAAAGTCGAGCATCCTGGATGCGATCGCGTTCGCCCTCTACGGTCGCACCGCCTCCGTCGGCAAGGGCACCAAAGCGCTGATCCATCAGCGCGCCGAGCACGGCACGGTTGCCTTCCGCTTCGACATCGACGGAGACCTGTGGGAGGCGCAGCGGATGTTGCGCAAGAAGGGGGCGGGCGACCATGCCCTCTATCACCTGAAGGACGACAGCGAAGATGCGGAGAAGCTGGAGCAGGTTGTCGGCGAGGCCGAGGTCAACGCCAGGATCGTTGAGCTGCTCGGCCTCGATTTCGACGCCTTCGGTCGTTCGGTGCTGCTCGCTCAGGGTCGGTTCGCCGAGTTCCTCACCGCACGGCCCGCCGAACGTGACAAGGTGCTCAAGGGTGTCTTCGGACTCGACCGTATCGACCGGATGCGAGCGGTGGCGAAGGAGCGCGCCGGGGAGGCCGAGATCGAGGCGGAGAAGGCGGAGGTCGCGGTCCGGCACCTGGTTGAGCTCGAAACCTCCGCCGCGACGCGCAAGGAGGCCCTGGGAAAGGACTTGGAGCGCCTGGGGAAACTCGAAAAGATCGAACCTCTGGCCCGCCAGATGGCTGCAGAGATCGATAACTCCCGCACCGAGTTGGAGGCGGCCGAACTGCGGCTCGCCGCTCTCCAAAAACTGATTGCTTCCTTTCCGGAAGAGGAACAGCTTGGCGCCACCATCAGCGTCGCTCACACCTCTGCGGAGCAACGGGACAACTCGGCGTTGACCCTCGAGCGGGCCCGTGACCAGATCAAGGCTGCCGAGGCTCGTTCCGCCAAGGCTGCGGAAATGCGTGGCACCCTCGATGCGGTCACGGCGTTGGTCGCCACCAGCATGGAGCGGAAGACGGCGGTCGGCGAGGCGCGGGAGGCACTCACCAGGGGAGAAGAGCGGGCACAGCAGGCCACCGCCGAGGTAGGCGGCCAGACCGACCGGGTCGCCCTCGCCAAGCGCGCGATGGCCGCCGCCGCCGGTCACGTCGGCGACCGGTCGACCGCCCTCGCCGCTGCGGAGGCTGCCTATCACGACGCCTCCCACGCTGACATGGCCGCAACCCTGCGTCGAGATCTCGTCGACGGGGCGATATGCCCGGTGTGTGAGCAGGCTATCCAATCCATACCAGAGGTCGCCGACGTCACCGATGTCGAGGCCGCGCTGTCCCAGATGCAGTCGGCAAAGGACGAACGCGACCAGGCCGAGGCCGCCAACACCAAGGCATCGGCGGCGCTGGAATCGGCGAGAACGGCCCTCGACGAGGCAACCCGGCGCGTTGCCGAGTCGGGTGAAGCCGTCACCGAGCTGAAGGACGGCCTAGACCAGGCTGCGGCCGCCCTCGACTCAACCAACAACAACCTCGTCGCCCTTGTCGGATCAGACGACGTTGACGCCGCCATCGAGTTGCTCCGGAACGAACAGGGGGCGGCAGCAGCCGGCCTCGACGCTGCGGCCACGAAGCGAGATCGTGCCAGGAGCGATCACGACGCCGCAATCGAGGCGGAACAGACGGCTGGAAAACATCTCGCCGATCTCCGGGTTGCGCTGTCGGGAATCGCCACCCAGCTTGACGATGCCCCTGCGGTTGCCGACGACCCCGAGGCGATCGCAACCGCAGCATTGACCCTCCGGGCCATGCTGGACCAGGCACTGCACGACACGACAAAACGGAGCGATCAGGCATCGAAGGTCGGCATCGACCACGAGCGGGAGCTGGCAGCCCTCGTCGAGAAGGCAGATGTCACCGGGACGTTTGACGAGGCGTTGGCCGCGCTGCGATCGAGGGTGGAGGTGATGAGCGACGAGATCGCTCGTGTCGATGACCAGTTGGAGGGGAAAGCGGATCGGATCGCCCTCAGAGATGGTCACATCGCGACGATGAAAACCAATCGATCTCTCGCCGCCGACCTCACCGATGCCCGGTTTGTGCGGTACCTCCTCGACGATGAGCGTCGCCGGCTGGCCGAGCTCGGCAGCGAGCACTTTCAGCTTCTCACCAGCGGCCGTTACCGCTTCACCGAAGATGGGGCCTTCGATATCGTGGATCTCACCGCGGCCGATGCGGTTCGCAAAGCCGACAGCCTGTCGGGCGGAGAGACCTTTCTTGCTTCGCTTGGGCTGGCACTCGCCATGGCCGAGATCGTGGCTCGGGGTGGTGGCCGCCTCGACGCCTTCTTCCTGGACGAGGGATTCGGCACCCTCGACCCCGAACATCTCGATCTGGCCATGGAGGGCATCGAGTCGCTGGTCAGCGACGACGGGAACCGGCTGGTCGTCGTGGTCAGCCACGTGCCGGAGCTGCGGCACCGAGTGGAGGATCTGATCGAGCTTGACCGGAACCCCACGACCGGCGACACCAGGGTGCTGAGCGCCTGACGGGAACACCCTTCTACGCTCCGCTCCGTGACCAAGCCGCTCGAACAGATCACGGTCATCGAACTCGCCGGTCTCGGCGCTCTGCCGTTTGCCGGGATGATCCTCGCCGGCATGGGTGCCGACGTGCTCCTCGTCGATCGGCCGGGTGGACCGCTGGCTCCGGATGCGATGTCGGGTGCGGTGAGCCGTGGCAAGCGGTCGATCGTCATCGACCTGAAACACCGAGACGCCGCCGCAGTCATCCTCCGGATCGTGGAGTCCGCCGACGTCCTGATGGAGGGGTTTCGACCAGGCGTGGTGGAACGGCTCGGAATCGGCCCCGACCAGTGTTTTGCGGTGAACCCGGAGCTGGTGTACGGGAGGATGACCGGGTGGGGACGCCAAGGACCATATGCATCGATGGCGGGCCACGACATCAACTACATCGGGATGAGCGGTGCCCTCCACGCCATCGGCGGCGCAGATCATCCGGTTCCACCTCTCAACCTCATTGGGGACTATGGCGGCGGCTCGATGTATCTGGTGGCTGGTGTGCTCGCCGCTTTGGTTGACCGTGATCGTTCCGGGGGCAGGGTGGTCGAGGCGGCCATGACCGACGGCGCAGCCTCGCTGATGAGCCCGTTCTACGAGATGCACGCCACCGGCACCTGGGATGACACCAGGGTGAGCAATCTCCTCGATGGTGCGGCGCCGTTCTACACGACCTATGCGACCAGCGACGGTCGGCATATGGCGGTCGGAGCGCTGGAGCCCAAGTTCTATGCCGAGCTCGTTGACGGCCTCGGGCTTGGCGAGGCCGACCTTCCCGATCAGCTCGACGCCACCCGCTGGCCGGAGCTGCGAGATCGGTTCGCCGCGGTGTTTGCCGGGCGTACCAGGGCGGACTGGGAGGGCGTCTTCGACGGCACAGACGCCTGCGTGACGCCGGTGCTCGGCCTCGAGGAAGCACCGATGCACGACACCAACAGTCTTCGCGGCGTGTTCGCCGACCATACCGGCCATCCGCTTCCCGCCCCCGCTCCGCGCTTCGACATCGACCTCCCAGGCGAGCTGGCGGGGCCGTCAGCGCCAGGGGGCAACACCGACGAGATCCTGGCAGCCGCCGGCTACGACGAACAAGAGGTGGAGCGGCTGCGCGCCGATGGCGTGGTTGCCTGATTGGTCGCGGCGGCTGAGACAGACCGTTAACAGGACCAGGTGCGCCGTAGCCCTCGGACTGAAACTGGATCGATACCTAGAGAGCGCCGGCAGGCAACTTCCCCTCAATCGGTGTAGATCAGCTCGAGCGTTCCCATCGGTCGGCACAGGTACTCGATCCGATCTCCCGGAATCGGCCATACCAGCGGGATCACAGACCCGGCCATGATCACCTGCCCCGCGCGCAGGTGGTGGCCCGCCGCAGCCAGCCAATCGGCGGTGTGCAGTGTGAGGTCGACGAGATTACCGGTCAACGCCTCAGGATCGGCGGTGGCACCGACCTCGGCCCCGTTGCAGAGCACGCGAACATCGATGCCGCTGACATCCCCGCCGGCGCGGTTGGAGTCGGCCGGGGCGAGGACGACATGCCGCTGAAAGATGTTGCCGCCGACAATGGCCTCGACGTCGTCGAGGGGACCACCCAGATCGGCCAGCTCGATCGCCGGCCCGAGCGCGCTGATGGCCGCCGCCGCTTCGGCCCGGGTTGCGCCAGGGCCCAGATCGCGGCCCAGATGGATGGCGATCTCGGGCTCGAAAGCCGGCTTGGTCCACCCATCCAGTGAGACAGTGCTCCCGGAGTCAAGGACCGACACCACAAACCCCACCAGTGGGGCTTCGATACCCAGGCGTTCCATCGCCGCCGGGGAGCCGAATCCGATTTTCCACCCGGCAAGCGTCCCCCCCGCGTCCAATCGTTCCTGCAGCAGCCGACCTTGGGCACGGATGCCTGCCGTTACCGCCGCATCATCCCATACCGCCATGGGCGTTCTCCCTTCGTCCCGCTCAGGCCCGACCGGCCGAGACCTCGTCCTCGCGGGTGCGGCCGGCGAGGAGGATCAGGTCCTCGTGGAGCTCGAACCAGATGCTGTGATAGCTGTCGACTCTGGGAGAGGCGATATAGGCATTATCTCCGTCTGCGACCAGGCCCGCGGCGCGCTCCAGGCGCTCTAAGTAGTGGCCGAGTCGAGAGAGCCCGTCGCCAAGCGGCCGGAGCCATGCCTCAGCATCCTGGTGGACGGAGGCGAACTCTACGAGCACCGACCCGTCGTACGCTGCATCCGAGTGGTCGTTGAGTACCGGCTCGCCGTCGACCTCGCGCATCTGCCAAGCGGTGACGGTCTCCTTCATCCGGCCGTCGATCGGAAGGAAGTCGTCGAGGGCTTTCGAGGCATTCTCCACCCCCCAGTCCTCGCGATCGGCGGCGATCATCTCGGTGCCGACGGCTTTCCCGTCCGCGGTCAATTGGAACATGGCGCCGGTGAGCTCGGTCAGGCCATCCGCGGTCATCCGATCAAGAATGGCAGCCGTCTCCTCCTCCGTCTTCAGCAGCGCAGGGGCAAGCCCGTCGGGGGTGGCAAAGCCCTTGATCATCAGAGCCCGCACGGCCATATCGCCCGGCCGTCGGTCGTCCCCCGTGATGGTTTCGTCGTGTTCTGCCATGGTCGTATTCCTCTCCTTTGACCCACCCACGCTCACTCCGAGCTCCTGCGCCCAAGACCGAAGGATCGCCGCCTCGGGGACTATGGTCTCGCTCCCTGCAACCACGCCGACGAAGACTTTGCCGCGATCACCGTCGATGGTGAGCATGTCCCCGACGGCGAGGGTGTGATCGCCGATCGAGACGGTGCCGTCGCGGACTCGCACCGCTTCGGCTCCGACCACCGCCGGGATTCCCCACCCTCGCGCAACGACGGCCGCGTGGCTGGCAAGACCGCCAGTCGAGGTCAAGACCCCGGCGGCCTTTGCCATGCCGTGCACATCGTTGGGCGATGTCTCCCGGCGGACGAGGATGACACGCCGACCCGCTTCGGCCTTTTCGACGACGGCTTCCGGTCTGGTGGCGATCTCACCCGACGCTATCCCGGGAGAAGCCCCGAGGCCGGTCGCCGCCGGCTTGGCATCGGAAAACTGGTCAACAATCGTCAGCGGTGGGTCCTCCAGGAGGGCAGACACCCGTTCGATTGCCGCGGCGCGAGTGAGCGGAAAGCCTACGTCCTCGGCCATCTCAACCGCGATCCGGAGCGCCGCCTGTGGGCTGCGTTTGGCGATCCTCGTTTGCAACATCCACAGCCGGCCCTCTTCGATGGTGAACTCGATGTCGCAGACATCGGCGTAATGGCGCTCGAGCAGATCGGCGTATCCGCGCAGCTCCTCGGCTTCCTCCGGCATCCGCTCGTCGAGTGCGGCGATGCGTTCCGTTTGGTGCGTCCCGGCGACCACGTCCTCGCCCTGCGCCTGGAACATGACGTCGCCGTAGAGGCTCGCCTCTCCGGTGGCGGGGTTTCTGGTGAAGATCACACCGGTTGCCGAGTCGGGGCCCCGGTTCCCGAAGACCATCGCCTGGACCGTGACCGCCGTCCCCAGGTCGTCGTTGATGTCCTCGTGAGCGCGGTAGCTGCGAGCCCGATCGCTGTTCCAGGAGCGAAAGACAGCCTCGATTGCGCCCCTGAGCTGTTGCCAGGGATCATCCGGAACCAGGTCGACGCCGACGATGTCTCTGTACATCGTCGATAAGCGGTTGCGACAGGCATCGACGAAGGCGTCGTCCCCCGATAGCGCAGCCAGCCCCTCCGCCGTCGCGTCGTTGAGCCCGAGGTTCAAGATCGTGTCCATCATTCCCGGCATCGAGACCGGCGCCCCCGAGCGGACGCTCACCAGCAGCGGGTTTGTGGCGTCACCGAACCTCCATCCGACCGCCGCCTCGAGGAGACCAACGTGCTGACGGATCTCTTCGTCGAGCCCGTCGGGCCAGCCCTCGGCCAGATACGTGCGACACGCCGCGGTCGAGACCGTGAAGCCGGGAGGCACGGGGAGGTCAAGCTCGTTGGCCATGACACCGAGGTTGGCCGCCTTGCCACCGACGATCGCCGCAACCTCGGAGAGGGACGTGTCGTGAGCGTGATCAAGGGCGTAAACGTAGCTCATGACTCAGAGTATTCCAGTAGCTGGTCGCAGAGCACCAGCGTGGCCGCGATCCCGGGTCGGTCATAGCCGCAGATATCATCTGAATTGAGCTATCTCTCGAGGAACGCTGGAGGCGATTGGGCGGTGATTCGGAGTTGACGGCGGGCCGTTCGATTACGTATCATCGATTATCGACTATCTATGATAGTCAACCGAGAGGTAGCTCTGGAATGATGCGCTTTTCTCACTGCGACCCGGGGTGGGAGTCATTCTCGCCCTCCTTGTCGTAGTCGCCAATTGGATCGAGCGCCATTCGGCGCGTCGAGGGCAGAGCTCTTCCGGGATGAGCCAGTGGCAGGGCACGAAGGAGGACGGAATTCATGACCGATGCGATCATCAAACAAGACCTCGGCGACGACACATTCCCCGTCGAGTGGGCCTCCGAGGTAGAGCAAGGACTCTTTTGGGTCTACGACGATCTGCACTGCCCGCAGCCGTTATCTCCGATGTACTTCGACATCGGTGGCTGGTGGCTGACGTGTGACCACATGTTCCGGCGTTTCGGCACGCCGTTTGCGTCCGATTGGGTCGCCAAGAACGTCAACGGGTACCTGTACACCGCGGCCATCCCGGCGGATCCGGAGTTCAGGCTGGAGGCGATGGAGTACGGCAACGTGTACTTCCCGCGGGTACCGAGCACCGACCCGGAGTACGCCGCCAAGATCGGCAACTACCTGAACGCCGTGCTTCCCACGTACGGGCTCAACTTCGCCAACTGGTGGCGGGAGCGCCTTGTTCCCGAGATGGACCGCAACCTGAAGTACCTCGAGTCGAAGATCGATATCTGGGACGAGATCCCGCTCATGGAGTGGGCCACGATCCTTGAGGATGCGATCGACATCCACGATCGCCATTGGAAGATCCACTGGATGCTCAACTTCGCCCAACTGTCGGCGACGCTCAATCTCGCGGCCGTCACCGAAGAGGTGCGCGGCGACGTCGATGAGGCGCTGCTCGGGCGCCTGCAGAACTCGGCGGCCGACCGGAACTGGGATTCGCTCGAAATGCTGTGGACGATGAAGGAAGAGGCCAAGAACAGCGATGTGCTCTCAGCGGCTTTCGACAACGACAACGGTGCCGAGATCCTTGAGGCGCTGGGGAGCACCCCGGAGGGCCAGACGTTCCTCGATGAGCGAGTGACGGCCTGGCAGCGCGAATTCGGCTGGCATGCAGTGTGGAGCCATGAGTTCATCTTCCCCAGCCGGTTCGAAGAAGCGGGTCCGGTCCTCGACGTGCTCAAGGGGTACATCGAGGCGGACTACGACTACCCATCAGCGGTGAAGGGACTGGCCGACGACATCGCGGCTGCGGCGGCGGAGCTGCTCGACGGCCTCGAGGGTGAAGACCTGGAGAAGCTGAAGGCAGCCAGCGACATCAACCTGAAGATGGCGCCGCTGACCCCCGACCATCACTTCTACATCGATCAGGGCACCAACGCCCACCTGCGGGTGGTGCTGATCTGCATCGGTCGCAAGCTGGTCCAGGAGGGTGTGCTCGACGAGGAGGACGATGTCATCTTCCTGACCTACAACGAGCTGCGCTATTTGCTCGGCGATCTGGAGAACTTCGATGCGCGGAGCATCGTCAAGGAGCGGCGCGCCGAGCGCGCTGAGCAGGAGGCGATCCGGCCACGCGACTGGATCGGGACCGCAACCGAATCCCAGCTCGAGTTCCCGTATCTGGGCCTGTGGGGTTTCCCGGAGAAGCTCTACATGGAACAGGAAGACGGCGCCGTCGTGACCGGCATCGCAGCCTCGCCAGGCGTGATCGAGGGCACGGCCAAAGTCGTGTTGTCGACGGAAGAGTTCGACCAGGTGAGCCCTGGCGACATCCTTGTCTGTCAGATGACCAACCCGGCGTGGACACCGCTGTTTAGTGTGATCAGCGGGATTGTCACCGATGCCGGCGGCACGGTATCTCACCCCGCGGTGATGGCCCGCGAGTTCGGCATCCCTGCGGTGATCGGTTGCTCGGTAGCGACGGTTCAGATCAAGACCGGCGACCGGTTGCGGGTCAACGGCTCGGCGGGAACCGTCGAGATTCTCGCCGGCTGATGACGAGCGACTCCACGATCGAGCCGTCTGGGGCGCTCGTCGAGCGCACTGTGCTCAGCGATCAGGTGAAGGACCGCCTGCTCGAACGAATCGTGAGCGGTGAGTTGGAGCCCGGGTCTCGCATCGTCGAGACCCGGGTCGCTCGCGAGTTCGGCATCAGCCAGGCACCGGTGCGCGAAGCCTTGAGATCGCTGGCAAGCCTTGGGCTCGTTGAGATGCGTCCCCATCGGGGAGCTTGGGTTCGAAAGCCTGATCAGGACGAGCTGGTCGAAGCGGTCCAGGTGCGTGGTGTCCTCGAGGCGTTTGCTGCCGAGCAGGCGGCGGCGACGATCTCAGACGAGGTCATCCTCGACCTGGAGCGATTGCTCGACGAGATGCTCGACCTTGCTGCCGAAGGCGACGCCCTCACCCAGGCTCACAAGAACGCAGAGTTCCACGCCCTGGTGGTATCGGCGGCGGGGAACGCGATGCTCGAACGAACCTGGAAGCTGCTTGAGCCGTTCAGCCAGACCTACCTCACCTCGTCCGCGCCCGGGGTCGATCTGATGTGGCTGGCGAAGCGGCACCAGGGAATCGTCGATGCTCTAAGGGCTCACGACCCGGAAGCCGCTTCGGTGGTGATGCGCCAGCACCTGGAGCAGGCTGCAGAGATCACGAGGAGGCTGGCGCAGGAAGACGAGCACGCTTTGAAGGCGACGGCTGAACATGACCGACCCAGATGAAGACGGCCGGCCGC
>CAXMPL010000061.1:0-2631 GCA_964195125.1 uncultured Kiloniellales bacterium
GGAAGCAGGTTCTGCGAGAGCAGTGAGTACGGCGGCTACGACGAGGACACCGGCGGTGAGTGTGATCGGAATGGCGTAGGCACCGGTGCCGTCTCTCAATAGTCCGACCATCAGGGGACCGGCAGCGGCCAAGGTGGCCACGATCGTCCACTGGGTGCCCATGATGCGGCCGTACTGCGGTCCGGAATACCAGCGGCTCATCACCACGGCGCGCATTGGCGTCGCAGCCCCGAACGCCAGGCCGAACAAGATGAAGTGCATTGCCATTTGCCATTGCATCGCAGCGACAGCGGCCATGCCAACGGCACTCGCCATGAGCAGGGTCACGGCAGCGGATACGAGAACCGGCCGGATTCGACGGGACAGATACGGGGCGATCCACCGGCCGGGAAGGCTCATCAGCCCAGCAACCGCAGCCCACCACGCCACCACGGTGATGGCGAAGCCTGCCTGCTCGAAAACGGCGATGCGGTGGAGGATCACCGCTTGCACGGCGGCGAAGGCGAGCAGGCTCGCCACGGTGAACAGGGCAAATCGGCGATCGCCAAACAGCGCGCCCAGTCCGGTGCCCACCCGAGCATCGTGACCATGCTCCTTTCTGGTTGGCGTGGGAAAGAAGAAGACGGTCACCGCAAGCCCGGTGACGAGCAGGACGGCGGCAAGCACGACCGCGGCCCACCGCCAACCCAGCGCAACGGTCATGAGTCCGGCGAGAGGGATGAAGATCGGACCAGCAAGACCACCGATCAGGGTGAGTGTCACCAGGGCTCTTGTGCTGCCGGCCAGGCCGAACCATTGATCGACTGCGATGAACGCCGGCTCGTAGAACGTCATGGCGCCGGCGGGTCCGATGAGTAGCCACGACACCAGGACCAGTTGCCACCCCGCCTGAGACGCAGCGAGCAGGATCAGACCGGTAGCTCCAACCACGGTCCCGAGACCCATGATTCCCCGAACTCCGTGCCGGTCGGCGCGGCGACCGACCACAAACGCGAACCCACCGCCCACGAGGACGGCCCCCGTCCACGCCAGCGACAGCAGCGATATCGAGTACTCGGCTCCAGCTGCTTCCTCGGTGATAAAGATCGAGTAGGCATAGAACAGGGTGCCGAAAGCCACCATGACCAATACAGAGAGAGCTGCGATAGGCAGGAGGTCGGGTTTGGTATCGGTGTCTTTGGGGGGCGGAGTCAAGCGATCACCGTATTACGTATCACGTACTACGTATTACGTATAACGACCACCAACCGCGGGCGAGTTCGAGAGCGCCGAGAAGCGGGTTGTCCGGATGGTCGGCGAACCATCGGTCGACTTCGAAGCTGGTCATCCGAGAGACCTCCACTTCGGGCAAACACAGTCGCACCGAACGGCTCAGGGCCGGCGCCCGCTGATGACGGCCTATGGTCCGTGGATGCGCATTGGGTACCAGGGCGAGACCGGGTCGTACAGTCATCGGGCGGTCACGGAAGTGTCGGATACCGGGGAACCGGTCGGCTATGCGACCTTTGCTGCCGCATTCGCGGCATTGGAAGCAGAGGAGATCGATCGGTTGGTGGTTCCGATAGAGAACTCGACGACCGGGAGTGTGCTTCCGGTGCTCGATCGCCTGCCAGGGGACGATGAGCATCAGTCCTTTGCCATTGTCCAAGAGCACCTAGTCGAGATTCGCCACGCCATCGTTGGGATGCCCGGCGCTGATATCGACGCCGTTCGCCAGGTTCGGTCCCACCCGGAGGCTCTCGCACAGGCGGAGTACAACCTGACCGAACTCGGTATCGACGCGGTGCCGAGTCACGATACCGCCGGCGCCGTCAGGGAGGTCGCCGAGGCCGCCGATCCGGGCATTGCCGCATTGGCGCCAGCCTGGACGGCAGATGCCTATGACCTCGAGGTTCTGGCCGCCGACATCATGGATCGCGTTCACAACACCACCCGATTCGTTGTCCTGGCTCCTGGTGCCCCAAGCGTCGACGACGATGACGACAAGACGACGATCGTGTTCACGACCGCGCACACCCCGGGCGCTCTTGCTCTCGTCCTGACCGAGCTTGGGCTCCGAGGGGCGAATCTGACCAGGATTGAGTCGCGACCGGCCAACGAGGCGTGGTCGTACCGTTTCTTCGTCGATTTCGTCCACCAGCCGGGGCAGGAGGGGTTGTCGCGGGTGATCGAGCCACCACCTGCGACATGCGAAGAGCTCCGCGTGCTCGGGAGCTACCGAGCGCGATGAGAGCAGCCTCGTCGTCCCAGCCGGACAGGAATGAGGTCACGATCGTCGGGTCGGAGACCCGGCTGCCGTGTCGGGCGCTACGGATCATCGAGTACCGTTGACAACGAGGAGGAACCTTGCCCACCAGCACCGCCAGTTTCGGCGCGGGCAAACGCGAAAGCCACGATGCTTCGTCGTATTACGCCCGGCGCATGAACCGCCCTGGGGAGTTCGACGACGTCGGCGAGCTCGCAGATGCGCCGGCCAACGTGGTCGACTCGGTATTCGTCCAGTCGTCAGAATCTATGGAGCAATTGCCGGATAACTGCGTGGCGTTGATGGTGACGTCGCCGCCCTACAACGTTGGCAAGGACTACGACGAGGATCTCGACCTCGATGAGTACTTGGGGTTGCTCGATCGA
>CAXMPL010000062.1:0-6005 GCA_964195125.1 uncultured Kiloniellales bacterium
GATCGCCATCAACAGCGTGCCCCGAATCCGCGCCTGGAGGTTTTCCTCGGCAACGTCAGACGAGGCTTCGCCGAAGAGCGGGGCCAGGCTGTCGAGGAACGCGGTGAACACCGGCTCGATCGGCACCACGTCGAAGCGGCATCCCAAGTTTTCGGCGAGGGCTTTGGAGTCGGTGAGCGAACCCTCCGACGAGTACCGCGACGGCATGGTGATGCCGTGCACGAGGTCGGGGCCCAGCGCGTCGACGGCGATGGAGGCGACGAGCGCCGAGTCGATCCCGCCCGACAGCCCGACCACCACCTCGGAGAACCCGTTCTTGTGGACGTAGTCGCGCAACCCGGTCACCAACGCCGTATAGATCTCGGCGTCCTCTTCGAGCCGGTCACCAATCGCAAGCTCGGGTGCGACCAGATCCATTCCCCTGGGCTCGGTGACGGCAACGGGATCGATCCCGGGCCGGCGATGCTCCGGAACCAGAACGTCGACGATGAACAGCTCCTCGGCGAATTGCGCGGCCCGGTAGGCAAGGGTCCCGTCTGGCAGGAAGATCATCGAGTCTCCGTCGAAGACGAGCTCGTCCTGGCCGCCGACGGTGTTGAGGTAGGCAACGACGGCGCCGGACCGCACCGCCTCATCGCGCAGGAGGGCGGCGCGCTCCTCCCCTTTCCCGATATGGTACGGCGAGCCGTTGATGTTGAGCAGCACCGCAGCCCCGGATGCCGCTTGCACCGAGGGCGGCCCATCCGGAGACCAGATGTCCTCGCAGATCGACACCCCCGTGGTTACTCCCGACATCATCCATACCCGCACCGGATCGCGGCTCTCCGCAAAGTATCGGGCCTCGTCAAAGACGCCGTAGTTCGGGAGCAACTCTTTGTGATAGATGCCCTTGACGGCACCGTCGGCCAGAACCGCAGCCGCGTTGGCCACGTCTCGCTTCACGACATCGTCGTCGATCACTTCGGTGGCGAGCCGGTCTACGAACCCGACCACGGTCGCCACCGTGGCGGAAGCAGCAGCCAGCCGATCCAGAACGGCAAGGTTTTCGGTGACGAAGCCCTCGCGCAGCACCAGATCCTCTGGCGGATAGCCGGTAATAGCGAGCTCGGGGAGCAGCAACACGTCGGCACCCTGGTCTTCGGCCCAGGCCATGGCTTCGAGGATCTTCTGCTCGTTGCCGGCCAGGTCGCCGACGGTCAGGTCGATCTGAGCGCCTGCGATTCGCAGACGATCGGTCATATCCCGGCCACAGTCTCGTCGATCAGGAAGTCCACCACCGCGACCAACGCTTCCTTCTCCGAGGCGCCGTCGGCAACCGCCGCGGAGAACGCGGCCCGTTGCCGGTCGGCGGAGGTACCCCGTTTCAGGATGTCGCGGGCCTGTTCCACCTCCTCCACGCAGTCGAGCATCTCGGCGTCGGGACGGACGAGCTCGATGATCTCATCGATGAGCTCGGCGTAGGGGACGACCTCTCCGATGCCATAGTCGATGAGCCCCTCGTCGGTCCCGTATCGCTGGGCGCGCCACACGTTCTCGTTCACCAACATACGCGAGTAGATACGCCACCTCTGGTTGTCCTCCCGCAGCCGATACAGCATCGAGAGCAGGGAGACATACAGGGCGGCCAGGGTGACGGTGTCCTCGGCACGAGTTGGGATGTCGGTGGATCGCATCTCCAGGGTCGGGTAGCGGACGGACGGCCTGATATCCCACCACAGCCTGCTGCCATCTTCGATCACGCCGGCATCGATCAGGACCTTGGCATGGCGCTCGAAGTCACGCCAGCCGTCGAACTCGTCTGGCATACCGGTGCGAGGCAGGGAACGCCACACCGCGGTTCGGTACGACTTCAACCCGGTGTCTGCCGAGTGCCAGTACGGCGACGACGTCGACAGTCCCAGCAGGTGGGGAAGGAAATACAGCACCTGGTTCATGAGGTCGATGCGCGAATCTTCGTCTTCGATGCCGACATGGACGTGCATGCCGCAGATGAGGAGGCGCCGAACAACGCCCTGGAGCGCCTGCTCGAGCACGTTGTACCGCTCCTTGTCGGTGTGACGCTGATCCGCCCATTCGGCGAAGGGATGGGTCGAGGCCGAGATGATCGCCATGCCGTAGTTGGTGACCGCCTCTGAAACCAGGCGGCGGAGCGCATAGAGGTGCTTCGCCGTCTCCTTGATGTTGGCTCCGACCGGTGTACCGATTTCGATCTGGGAGCGAATGAACTCTGGGCTCACCATGCCTACCGCGATCTTGTCGCAGGCGGCGACCAGACCGGGGGGCATGTCGGGCACCAGGTCGCGCGTTTGACGGTCGACGAGCCAGTACTCCTCTTCGATCCCGATGGTGAAGCTCGGCCTGGCATGTGCCATGGTCCCTCCTGGCGTTAAGAGTAGAGAACCATGAGCGGTGAGACCCGATCTAGGAGAGAAGTGATGCGGTGTTTTCCGATCTTGCTGCTGGGCAGCGGGCCGCTCCGGCCCGGCTCAGCGTTGCTGAGCCTCAGGTGATGAGGTCCAAGCCGACCTCGGTGAGCGCAATAGCCAGCGCACCGGCCTCGCCGGGCCTCACCGAGACGGTCAATACGCCACCACCGCCGTGAGGAGCGTGGCGAAGCTGGAGATCGCGCACGTCGACCCCACTAGCGGCAAGCGCCTCACCAACCCGTGCCAGCTCTCCGGGCTCGTCGATGAGGGCGACCCGCACGGCGGCGAAGGCCGGACCCAAGGTGGCCCGTACCACCCGCGCTTCCTCCAGGGTCTCGGCCAGCCGATCCCCGGCGATCGCCGCGTCGAGGGAAGCGACCAGATTCTCCGCGGCCGTGGCTATCGCATCGCGGTTGAGGTCAACGATGTCAAGCCACATGGCTGGATCAGACGATGCCACCCTGGTGAGGTCGCGGAAGCTCCCGGCCGCAAGCTCCATCGTCGCAGGGTCGGCGCTGGCGATCCCGAGCAGCGCGGCCGCCAGCAGTTGAGGCAGATGGCTGACCGTGGCCACCGCCCGGTCATGGTCTCGCGCAGTCATCGGCACCGGTCTGCCGCCGAGGCTGGTCACAATGTTGTGCACCCGTTCCAGATCATCCGGTGCTGCATCGTCGGTGGCTACCACCCAGGCTGTGCCGCGAAACAAACCAGCCGTCGCCGCCTTCGGGCCCGACTGTTCCCTCCCTGCCATCGGGTGGGTCCCGACGAAGCGGACGTGCCGTTCGGTCGCCAGCACCGGGACCTTGACTGCGGCGACATCGATGACAAGAGCCGCCGATACCAACCGAGGGAGTGCGTCGATGACGGCTGCCGGTGGGCCGGCAAGGACTATCAGATCGTCCGACCGAAGGTCGTTCGGATCAGTCTCGCCGGCGGCGACGGCGCCGACCGCAACCGCCGTGGAGAGTCGCCCCGGATCGGGATCCCAGCCAAGGACCTCCCAACCGGCATCGCCGAGACCGAGACCGATCGATGCCCCAATGAGCCCCGTACCAGAAATGAGTGCCCGCGCCACGAAACGTCAGATCGGCGTGCCCATGGCGTCGGCAAGGGCACGCACGTCATCCATCAAAGCCTCGTACTCCGCAGGCAGAATCGCCTGCGGACCATCAACCAGAGCCGTCTCCGGCGCCGGGTGAACGTCGACCATGAAGCCGTCGGCCCCGCAAGCAACGGCGGCCCGCGCCAGCGGGGCGACGAGCTCGCGCCGGCCAGCGGAGTGCGAGGGGTCGACGATGATCGGGAGATGGGACAGCGACTTCACCACCGGAACCGCCGAAATATCGAGCGTGTTGCGGGTGGCGGTTTCGAACGTCCGGATTCCACGCTCGCACAGGATGACGTTGTGGTTGCCCTCCTTGAAGATGTACTCGGCAGCGTTGAGCCACTCCTCGATCTTCGCCGTGAACCCGCGTTTGAGCATGACCGGACGAGGTTGCTTTCCCAGCTCTGCAAGCAAGGCGTAGTTGGCCATGTTGCGCGTCCCGACCCTGATCATGTCGGCATAGGCCACGACGAGGTCTATGTCTCTGGGGTCGAGGATCTCGACCTGGAAGGGAAGGCCGAACTCTTCACGGGCCGAAGCCAGCAGCTCGAGGCCCTCTTCACCCAGGCCCTGGAACGAGTACGGCGAGGTGCGCGGCTTGAAGGCGTCACCGCGCAGGATGGTGGCCCCCGCCTTCATTACCGCTTCCGCTGAAGCGAAGAGCTGATCGCGGCTCTCCACGGCGCACGGGCCCGCGATAGGTGCGAAGTTGCCGCCACCGACAAGTGCAGTGCCTACGGCTACCACTGAGTCCTCGGACTGGAAGTCCCTGCTGACGAACTTGAACGGCTTCAGGACAGGGACGGCCCGCTCGACCCCGGGGAAAGCCTCCCAAGGAAGCTGCTGCACGCGGATGCGATCTCCGATGATGCCGATCACGGTGCGCTGCGCACCCTCGGAGACGTGGGCTTCCGCATCGATCTCGGAGAGTCGATCCAAAATGTGGGCGACGTCATCTGACGTGGCTTCGGCTCGCATCACAATAATCAAGCTTTCGTCTCCAGGCATGAGGGTCCGATCAATCGGAGCGGACACAGGCTACTGATCGCTCGGGAGTGCGTATTACGTATTACGTATTACGTAGTCCGAGAGCGCCATCGGTCCAGTACGTTGTACGAAACTGTCGTGCGCAATACGGTCGAAAACTACCTCATGACCCCAGCCACGGCCTAACGCGCCGTGGCAATTCTCCTTTGCTCAAGCTCCCGAAGCTCCCTCTTCGGGCTTGCGACTTGCGACTTGCGACTCGCGACTCGATCCGCTTGCAATAGCAAGCAAACTGCCTTATTCTGCGAGCACTGTGAAGACTCGTAATGTACGCGAAGTCGGTGGGTTCATCCGGGAACAGCGTGAGCGCTCGGCGATGTCGCTGCGGAAACTCGCCGACAAGGCGGGGATTTCGAATCCGTATCTTTCGCAGATCGAACGCGGCCTCCGTAGGCCTTCGGCCGATATCCTCGTTTCGATCGCAGCCGCGCTCGGCCTTCGCGCCGAGCACCTCTTTGAGCGAGCCGGTCTGCTCGATCGAGCGGACCATCCCGACATCATCGCGGCCATCGAAGAGGATGAGGGTCTCACGGCCGGTCAGAAGCAAGCAATGACGGAGATCTACAACAGCTTCGTCAACGGAACCAACGGACAGGAGAAACCATGACCTCAACTCTCGAGCGGCAGCAGGAAGCTGCGCTGAAAATGCTCTACGCCGTTCTGGGCGCCCCCGTCGTGGTGGGCCAGAAGGCCAAGGAATTCGGTATGTCGCTGGTGAACGAGACCTCATTCGAGGATCTCGAATCGGCAGGTCGCGACTTCGCCACAAGCCTGCAGGAAACGAAAGTCGTCGAACAGCTCCAGGAGACGATGGATGTCGAACAGTTCCAGGAAACGGTCGACAACCTACGGGACCAGCTCGAAACGCTGTTGACCAGCTGGCGCGATCAGTTCGATCCAACGGTCAAGAAGACCTCGAACAACGTGACGATCGAGGTCGACGACAACGGGGATTCCAAGAAGAAGACGTCGGCCACCGCCAAGAAGGCCTCGACCGCCAAGAAGACCTCGACGTCCTCTGCGACGAAGAAATAGAGAGCGATGTAGCCGAGACGGGAAACTAGGTTTCCGCTTCGTCTATCGAGACCTGATCGGGCCCATTTTTTCGAGCGCCAGTTTCCCGCTCAGGGCCATGGCCCGCTTGGGCCACGGCTCCCGACGGCTTCGTCGACACACACGGCACCGCGCCCGATTTGTGAAGCGCCATTTTCCCCGCTCTAGCCGCTTCGCGGCGGGCCGCTCGGGCGACGGCTCCACAAACGGTCACGCCGACAGAGACCGGATCACGCCTATTTGTGGAGCGCCATTTTTCCCGCTCTTGCCGCTTCGCGGCGGGCCGCTCGGGCCACGGCTCCACAAAGGGCCACGCCGGCACAGACCGGATCACGCCTATTTGTGGAGCCTCTAGTACTTGACGACCGGCTCCA
>CAXMPL010000063.1:0-2289 GCA_964195125.1 uncultured Kiloniellales bacterium
GAGTGGCTGAACCACTCATATCCGGAGGCGTAGACATCGAGCTGCGTGCCGAACGGTTGCTCGCCATGCAGGTTCTTGGCCCGCTGATACACCAGGCTTCGGTGGGTACGGTCGAAGGGCATCCCCTCCGTGTCCTGTTCCACGAAGTACTGCTGGATCTCGGGCCGGAACTCCTCGCCGATCCATCTGAGCCTGCCGAACAGTGGATAGTTCCGCCGAACGGAATGGCGAACCTGGACGAAATCGACGACGCCGACGATCACAAAGATGGCAATGACAGCCGCCGGCCAACCAAAATCTCCGTTGACCAAAACGGCGAGCGCCACCGCGATCGTGAACAGAACGGCGACCACGCCCAGGAGTGTGAACTGAGGTCCTCTCATGCCACGGCACGGTAGCCAGCGGCTGGCTACGCGGCGTGGCAACAAGGGTTCCCGAAACAGCCGGAAGCGCCGGCGCCTTCCCAGTGGCCGAATCGGGCCCTGCCTAGAACAGACCCTTCTCCTTCACCTCTTCCTTGACTCCTCGATCATCGGGACGGGGATAATCGTCACGGCGAGCCAGTCCGGCATGGTGGCGCACACCTTGTCCGGGCTTAGATGCACTCCTCCGATCCGTTCGACGTACCCGAAATCCGCAACCGGGAGGGACCCAGGTTCGAACTTCACCGCAGGCCAGCTGGCTGGTCAAAGCGCGGTCTGTCTTAGGTCGTTATCGCGCTCAGCGGTTCCATGTCGGTACACGCCGGGTAGAGGTCCGGGAGGCAGATGAGTAGGCCTGCCGATGCACTGCGGCCGTTTTCGGGTTCTCCATCCATCGTTGGGGTAGTGACCGCCGGAACTCGATGTGCTTGGGTACCAGGTAGCTCGCCATCCCGGTGGCGGGGTCCCTCATCCAGCCGAGGATCTGCTCTGCCGAGCCGCCTTCGGTGAGAACGATGAAGGCCTTCACTGCCTCGCCGGTTCCGGCGTCGGGCACGCCGATCACGGCTGCTCGGGCAACTTTGGGGTGGCGGTTCAGGACTTCTTCCACTGCTGTTGGGTCGACGCTGTATCCGGAAACGTTGATGACCAGACGGTCCCCGTGCACCAGGTGGAGCCGACGGGCGGTTTCGTCGAGCCTGTGCATGTCTGGCTCGAACCGTTCGTGACTGGTCATTTCACCCTCCGCCCGCTGGTGCAAACTCGGACCCCGTGGCCGCATCCACGTCGCGTTCATGAGGCTCCACTTCCTCGAGTTCTTCTGGTTTGGCCTCGGGCAGCGGTTGCTCCCGGGCGGGCATCACCCTGGCCACGCCGAGGGCTCCGAGGAGGATGACGGCGGCGCCGATGAGTATCGCCAGGCCAAAGGCGTCTGTGAACGATTCGGCTGCGGCGGCGGACAGCGCCGTGCCGGAGTCGCCGGGGAGCGAGGCGGCTAGCTGCAGGGCAGCTCCCACCGAGTCTTTGGCCGCTGCGGCCGCCTCGGCGGGTAGTGCGGTCACCGCGACGGCGACCCTGCTGGAGTAGATCGAGTTCATTGCCGAGCCGATAACTGCGATGCCAAGAGCGGTGGCCATCAGCCGGGTTATATCGTTTATCGCCGAGCCGACGCCCGCCTTCTCTTCGGGAACCGCGCCCATCACCGCCTCGGTGGCCGGGGCAAAGATGTTGGCCGCGGCGAACCCAATGACAGCGATGGCGACTCCCACCGCCCAGTACGGGGTGTCAACTTCCCACAGCAGCACCAGGGGCAAGGTCGCGGCCAGGAGCACCATGCCCCCGGAGACGACTGCGGTGGTTCCGTAGCGGCGCGCCAGCGTCTCGCTGCCGATGGCGCCGACCATCAGTCCCAGCGCCGCCGGGAGGAACCGGATTCCCGCCTCCAGCGGGGTGTAGCCCTGCACGAACTGCAAGTACTGGGTTATCCCAAATATCAGGCCGGCCATGGCGAAGAACGACAGGCTGATGGCAGCGGCGCCGGTGGAGAACCGGGCTCGCCGAAAGAAGGCAAAGTCCAATAGCGGGTACCTGGTTCGGGTCTCGCGGATGGCAAAACCGATGCCCAACACCACCGCGGCCGCCACAGATGCCCAGATCTGCGGAGAGGTCCACCCTTGGTCGGGTCCCTCGATGATGGCGTAGATCAGCGCTGCGATCGCGCCTGCCGACAGGAGCGCGCCCGGTATGTCCAGCGGCTTGGCTTCCGGGTCGCGGCTGTCGGGTACCAGGAAGATGGTGGCGACGAGGGCGAGCCCGGCGATGGGCACGTTCACCAGAAACACCGAACCCCAGTAGAAGTTCTGCAGCA
>CAXMPL010000064.1:0-2385 GCA_964195125.1 uncultured Kiloniellales bacterium
ACGCTCGACAAGTACATCGGTGATGCGATCCTCGTCTTCTTCGGCGACCCCGTTCCTCAGGAGGATCAGGCGGAGCGTGCGGTGACGATGGCCCTGGAGATGCAGGACCGCGTCGAGGAGCTCGGAGACCATTGGACGGAGACCTACGGCGAATCGTTCCGGATCGGCATCGGCATCACGACCGGATGGGTCAACGTCGGCAACATCGGCTCCGCGGCTCGCTCCGACTACACCGTGCTTGGCAACGAGGTGAACCTGGCCGCCCGGCTTTCCGATCGTGCCGAACCAGGGGAGATCCTGGTAAGCGACCGTACGATGATGAAGGCCCAAGATGTGGCCGCCGGTGACGTTGTTGACGAGGTGACGCTCAAAGGGGTGGCTCGGCCGATCAAGATCTACTCACTGACGAGGCCTACCAGACCCTCACAGGGAGACGACGCCGACTGACGCCAGGATCACAGCCGGGGCGCGTGCGATGGCCCTCTTGGTCCGGTACGGTTACCGGGTGCACGACCTCCTTGCCTTGCCAGACGCATACAATGCCGCCGTCGATTTCATCGACAACGCCCCGGCGCCCTCCGACAAGGTCGCCTTCATCGACCGTACCGGATCCCATACCTATGGTCATCTGCGGAGTCGCGTCGACGCGGTGGGATCGGCCCTGCTCGGCATGGGTCTGGGTCGACAGGACCGGGTGGCGATGGCCATGCTCGATACTTTCGACTTTCCCGCGGTGTTCTGGGGGGCCATCAAAGCGGGCGTCGTCCCGATCTGTATGAATACGCTGCTGACGACCGACAATTATGACTATGTGCTCAGGGACTGCCAGGCCCGTGCCCTCATCGTCTCCTCGGAGCTCCTCGAGCGATTCGCCCCGATCCTGGATGATCTGCCGCATCTAGAGCACGTCGTCGTTGCCGGCGCTCGCGACGGCGATCATTCAACCCTCGATGGGCTGGTAGCAGAGGCCTCAGATCGATGGGCTCCAGCGGACACGGGCAAGGACGACGTCGCCTTCTGGCTGTACTCCTCGGGTTCGACAGGTCTACCCAAGGGTGTGCGGCATCGGCACGAATCACTGGCGCAGACCGCCCACACGTACGGTCGCAGCATCCTGGGCCTGGGAGAAGACGATGTGGTCTATTCGGCGGCAAAGCTCTTCTTCGCCTACGGGCTTGGCAACGCGATGACCTTTCCGCTGCGAGTCGGCGCCGCCGCCGTGCTGCTGGACGGCCGTCCCACTCCCGATGTCGTGATGGAGATCATGTCAAAGCACCAGCCGACGGTGTTCTTTGGGGTCCCCACCCTGTATGCGGCGTTGCTGGCGGACCCGGCAAACACTCCACAGTCCGGGAGCTCGCGGCTCCGCCGATGTGTTTCTGCAGGGGAAGCGCTGTCCGAGGTGGTAGGGAGTGCATGGGAGGAGCGGTTCGGGGTTCCGATCCTCGACGGCATCGGCTCGACCGAGATGCTCCACATTTTCCTCTCCAACCGCCCAGGCGACGTCCGCTACGGCTCATCGGGAACTCCCGTGCCCGGCTACGACGCCAAGATTGTCGACGACTCAGGCGAAGAAGTCGCGGCCGGTGAGCTCGGAGAGCTGCTCGTCAGCGGTCCCTCTACCGCGGCCGGCTACTGGAATCAGGACGACAAGGACGCCAGGACGTTCGAGGGTCCGTGGACTCGCACCGGAGACAAGTACACCCGTGATCCGGACGGCTATTACCAATACGGCGGCCGTAGCGACGACATGTTCAAGGTTGGCGGCAATTGGGTTTCTCCATTCGAGGTCGAGTCAACGATCGCCGAGCACGAGGCGGTGCTCGAAGCCGCAGTCATCGGCAGCGCCGACGAGGCAGGAAACCTCAAGCCAAAGGCCTTCGTCATGCTCACTGGAGAGGGCACCGTCGACGATGGGCTCGTGGCCGAGTTGCAGGAACACGTCAAGAACCGTCTCGAACCGTGGAAGTACCCGCGTTGGATCGAGTTCGTGGATGAGCTTCCGAGGACGGCAACAGGCAAGATCCAGCGTTTCCGGCTCCGGGAACTCGATCGCACGTCATGACGCAGCAATCGGTCGAATTTCGTACCCACCCCAGTCGGTACCGGCATTGGCGACTATCGGTAGACGGGCAAGTGGCGCGGCTCGACCTGGACGTGGACGAAGATGCAGGGCTTGGTGACTACAAGCTCAAGATGAACTCATACGACCTAGGAGTGGACATCGAGCTCTACGACGCCGTTCAGAGGCTCCGCTTCGAGCATCCGGAGGTAGGGGCCGTCCTCATCGGCTCGCTGAACGACCGCGTCTTCTGCTCGGGGGCCAACATCACGATGCTCGCCGAGTCGAGCCATGCGCTGAAGGTCAACTTCTGCAAGTTCACC
>CAXMPL010000065.1:0-3243 GCA_964195125.1 uncultured Kiloniellales bacterium
ACCGAAGCCCCCGGCATCCGATTGCGTGACATCGCCGACCGCATCGGCATCACCGAACGAGCTGCCCAACGGATCGTTGCCGAGCTCGAATCCGCCGGGTACCTCTCCCACGAAAAGGAAGGACGACGGAATCGGTATCACCTCGAACCCAACGCTCACCTTCGACACCCACTCGAGCACGACATCGAGATCGGACAACTCCTCGCTCTCTTTGTCGGCCGCACCTCGCCGGACAAGCCATCCAGCGCACCTAACCCGCTCGACCGGTAGAAAGCTCCCAGCAGGAGCGTGCGGGCTCAGCCCTGCATGAGTACAACACGATCAGCGGCGCTGCTCGATAGCGAACAGGGCGGGGCCTCACCCGCTTAATACGACAAGATTGACACGTAAACAAAGATACGCTAATTTTAGCGTGTATAGACAGCAGCCACTCCTCGTACCCCAGGTCCGGCACCGAAGGAGTCACGTGAGCCATGTACCCGAACTCCACGACCCACTCCTCCATACGAGTCGGGCCCCCGGACACCACGTCGTCACGAACATGGCGGCGAACCCAAGGCCGGATCGTGGTCACGGCGACTCTGGACCTGACATGACTCGTAGGCGAGGGCGCTTCGCGCTCTTCGGCGGGGAAGACATTCGTGTGCTCATCAAGGCTGCCGTCATCGTGGGTGCCTTGATCGTTGGGCTCATGGTGTTCGGGGCATTCATTGAGCCGGTTCCTAGCGAGGTGCCGGACGTGCCCGTCCGAGAGTGAGCGACCTCGGTCCATGGACAGCACACCAGTCGACGGCGGGTCGGAACCAACCATGAGGGACGTGGTTGCAGGCGCAGAGCTCAATCCGCGACAGGAAGGCTCTTCCGAGGGCGGAGCATTCAAGGTCTACAGCGAGTTCGAGTGGCTGCAACAGACACGCCTCCTCGAGTCGCGGGACCGGTTGGAGACAATGGTCGATGATCTCCGGGGCATGGCGCTGAGCTCGCCCGGTCCCAACGCTGATGGCGTTCCCAGAGGCGACGCCACCATCGAGGCCGATGTCGCCCAGCGCCGATTTGAGGCGATCAACGAGGCGCTTGCTCGGATCGATGCCGGCCGTTATCTCCAATGCGATGCGTGCGAGTCGCCGATCGCTCCCGAGCGGCTCAGGCCCTGCCGACAACGCGGGCTTGTCGCCGCTGTGCATGATCGAGGTGGGAATCGGTGCGCTCAGAGGTGCTGACGGAGCTCGGCAGGTCGGGCGCGCCGGGCACGATGGGAGACATCCCGACGCCGGCGTACTCCGACGGCGCGCGATGGGGGTTCCTGTAAGCCGTTTGCAGGATCAACATGGACGAGATTGAGCAGGGATAGGTTGGTTGGGTCGCTCGGTGGCTATCGAACGGCGTCCCCGCTCCAGGAGGGCCTCCGGGTTGGCCATGGAGCCCCGTCAGTCCAACGATCCGCCTGTGATCGAAATCCACGTCACCGGCGGCGGCAAGGGTGCGAGGATGCTTGTGATCCAGACACGGTCCTAGCGCTCTTCGGACGGCTCCTGTGATGTCCCGACCTGGTCTTCCCGGTCCGTATCGTTCGAGTCTGCCGGTACTGCAGGCGGGTCCCACAGCATCGTGACCGCGTCGTCGGCAAGACCCTGGCCGGCCTCTTCGTACAGATCCCGCGCCACGTCGACACCGGCGTTCCGGAGTTCGAGGACTTGGTCCGGGTAGGTGGCGATGGCAGCCACCGGGGCACCCGGCAGGAACTCTTTCGCTCGCTCGACACATAAGAGATTCGACCGGTGACTGTCCATGGCCACGACGATCAGCTCCACGTCGTCCCGAAAACGCTGGCGTTCCCAGAAATCCCGGTCAAGCGCGTCACCACGGATCACGTTCCGTCCGTGGCTGCCGTGCATGGCAATGACCTCTTCGCTACGGTCCACCCCAACAATGGCCGCGCCGCTGCGGGCCAGGATCTCGTCGTAGGCACCAGCCCCGACCCGGCCCATGCCGAAGATGACGACATGTGCGTACCCACAGTCGAAGACGGCGTCATCCGGTGAGAGCGGGTGTCGTTCGAGGCGGGAAAGGCGATCCGACAGAGCGCCATACATCCGGTCGCGGGCCCCGTTGGCCGTAGCGGCAACGGCGAACGATGCCGCTACTACAACCGCGATCGCTGAGACCCACGCCTGATCGAGATACCCCGAGGCAAGACTGGCCGTGGCCACGATCAGCCCAAACTCGCTGTAGGTGGACAGCGTCAACGACGAGTGGAGCGCGGTGCGAGCCCTCAAGCGGAATCGCGTAAACAGCAGGAAGAACAGGGCGCCCTTGACCGGTAGGAACATCAGGGTCAACGCCGCAACCGCATACGCGGCAAGTGGAGGTGTCCCCGCCAGCCCGATCGAGAGGAAGAAACCAACCAGGAAGAGATCTTTGAAATCGAGCAGCCGGTCGGCCATCTCACCCGCCCGCGGATACGATGACACCGCAATCCCGGCCACCAGGGCACCGAGTTCCGGTTTCAAGCCCACCAGACCAAAACCTCCGGCACCGACGCCCAAGGCGAGCGTGAAACCAAGCAGGATGAGAAGCTCGCCGTGTCCGCTTCGTGACAGCAGCCATCCCATCGCTGGTCGCAGCGCCACAATGAGCAGCACCATGGGTAACGCCCACAGCGTTGGTAGCTCCCCGGTCGCCAGTACAAGAAACCCAACGGCGAACACGTCCTGCACGATCAGGACGCCCACGGCGATTCGCCCTGACAGCGACGCTGATTCGCTCGTCTCCTCGAGGGTCTTGACCGCAAAGACAGTGCTTGAGAAGGAGAGGGCAAAGCCGAGCAACGTGGCTTGGCCTATGTCGAGATCCCGAGCCATCGGGAAACCCAGCGCCCCAACAGCAAGGATCACACCAGCGACGAGGATCGTCGTGACGACGACGTGGAATGAGGTCGTTCCCCACACCGTTGGACGCGCCAGGGTCCGGAGTTTCAGCTTGAGTCCTATCCCGAACAGCAGCAGCAGCACACCGAGCTCCGATATGGTCTCGATGGCCTCGGTGGTCTCGAACCCGACGGCGTGAAGCACGAAACCGGCTCCCAGGTAGCCCACGAGAGCCGGTAGACGTAAACGGGTGGCGGCGAACCCGAAGCCGAACGCCACGATGAGCAGGGCGAAGTCCATGTGTGTCGCACTCTAGACACGACATATGTATCGTGTTATATGTGGCGCTGAAAGAGTCTTCCCCAGTCGAGCGCAG
>CAXMPL010000066.1:0-4942 GCA_964195125.1 uncultured Kiloniellales bacterium
GAAGGCCTCCGTCGACGATGCCGATGCGGTCAAGAAGCGGCTCGATGAGGCCTTCGCCTTCATCGACCCCGAACAAGCAGCTCTCAGCCACCAGTGCGGTTTTGCCTCTACGGCCGAAGGCAACGAGCTCACCGAGGACGACCAGTGGCGAAAAGTCGAGCAGACCGTCGCCATCGCCGGGGACGTCTGGAGCTGAGCTAAGTCCGCTTCTGCGCCGGGGGTGGCGGGACGTACTTGGCTCGTTGCCGACACCCTTGACGACCGGCCGGGCGCGGCCCACGTCAGAGCGTTCCTCGCCATCGATCAGGATTGGAGCATCCATCAGGCCTACACGAGAAGCGGGGGCTAGTCGGGAGACGCAGTTGCTCGGGTGGCGCGGCGCTTTACAAACAAGGAGCGGACGGTGGGGATCACCCCGCGAGGAAGGAAGAGGAACAGCAGGAGGATAAGGGTCCCGTAGATCAGCACCCGCAGCTGGCCAAACTCGATCAACACTTCGTTGACCACGGTGAAGGTGGCCGCTCCGAGGATGGGGCCGAAGAGGGTACCGATGCCGCCGAAGCCAAGCATCACGATCACGACAACGTCGACCTGGGCGAATCCGAACGTGTTGGGGCTGATGCGCCCCTCGGTGAAGGCGTAGGTGGCGCCAGCCAGACCCAGCATCCCCGCACCGACCAGCGCCCCATACACGCGGTAGCGAGCGACGTCGATACCCGTCATCTCGGCGGCGACCTCGTCGTCGCGCAAGGCGCGGAAGGCCCAGCCGACGTGGGATCGGCGCAGTAATCCGTGCACCGTCAGAAACGCGATCACGAGTACCAGCATCAGGTAGTAGGGCGGGATCTGTTCCCTGAGGAAGGAGTCTGCGCCCGACTTGATCAGAAAGCCGTTCTCTCCGCCGGTGAGCCAGCCTAAACCGAGGAGGAGGGTGTCGAACGTAAGCGAGAAGATGAGCGTGATAATCCCGGTGAAGATGACGCCGAGCGAGCGTCGCACCGCGATCCAGCTGAGCAGCCCTCCTGTAAGGCTGGCGGCGAGCGTCGCCAGCAGGATGCTGACGATGATCGGTAACCCCACGGTGTCGGCAAGGATGGCGCCGCCGTATCCACCGATGCCGGCGAGAGCGCCGACACAGAGGAACAGCTGGCCGGTGCTCCCGAAGATCACGTTGAAGCCGATCGCGTAGCAGCCAAAGGTGAGCCCGAGCACGGCGACGCCCATGAGCACGCGGGAGTCTCCCACCCAGAGCGGCACCAGGGCGAGTGCCACACCAACGGCTCCGATGAGACCGAGCAGCGAAGGGAGCGACAGCGAGATGCGCGGTTCGACCCCGCCGATGGCTGAGGTACCGGTAGCGGTGGTGCGATCGCTCATTCCTTTACCCCCAGCAGCCCGGAGGGGCGGATCAGGATGGTCACCCCGGCAGCGGTTAGCAGGATGACCAGGGACATGAAGGTACCGATAGAGGACGCGGCGATGCTGCTGACGATCCCGAGGATGATCCCCGCCAACAACGCCCCCGGGACGCTGCCAAGGCCTCCGACCACGGCGACAATCAGGGCGAACACGGTGATCCCGAACCCGGCCTGCACGTCCACCGGGATAACCATCGACCGGGTGATCGCCACCAGCGCAGCCAGCACACCGCTGAGAACCAGGATCAGCCGGAGCATCCGGTGCGGGTCGATCCCGACGAGCCTGGCCCCTTCCTCGTCCTCGATCACCGACCGCACCGCGCGGCCCAGGATGGTAAATCGGAAGAAGACGAAGAGTGCGGCAAAGGTGACCAGCGTGATCGCCGACGCCAGCAGGCTTCCCCGTCGCATCGGCACGCCGAGGATCTCGACGGCTCCGCCTCCGATGAACAGGTTCAATGCCTTCAGCGGGTAGCGCCAGTTGAGGAAGCCATCGACGATGAAGGCCACGCCGAGCGTGAGCAGCAGGCTGAGCAGGACCCGTGCCTCACCGTGGAGGCGGTAGACCGGGCGCAGGATCGTGAGGTCGAGGAGCAATCCGAACAATCCGCCGGCGACGAGGCCGAGAAGCACCGCCGGAAATGCGGGAACGCCGGCGTCCATAGCAAACACCACCACCATCGCCGAGACGACCGCCATCTGCCCGTAGGCCAGGTTGAGCACACCGCCGAGCCCGTAGACCAAGGTGAGCCCGGCCGCCAGCAGTCCGAACTGGAGCCCGAGCACGATCCCGTCGAGGATGGTGGCGATCACGTAACACCCAGGTAGGCGCGGCGGACCTCGGGATCTCGAGCCAGCTCGGCCGAGGTGCCCTCGGTTGTGATCCGACCGTTCTCCAGCACGTAGCCGCGATCGCTGAACGCCATCGCCAGCGGCACCTGCTGTTCGGCGACCAGCACCGTCAGCCCGCGCTTGCGGAGCACGCCGAGCGCTTCGTAGGCTTCGGCGGCCAGCTTGGGAGCCAGGCCGGTAGTGGGCTCGTCGAGCACGAGGAGGCTGGGATTGGACATCAGCGCCCGGCCCACGGCCAGCATCTGCTGCTCACCGCCGCTCATGGTGCCGGCAGTTTGGCTACGACGTTCCTCGAGGCGGGGAAACAAGTCCATGACCACCGCCATCGTCTCCGGATCGGGACGCTTCGGATACGCCCCGAGTGAGAGGTTGTCCTGGAGCGTCATCCTGGGGAAGAGATGCCGTTCGGCGGGGACGAAGCTGATGCCGAGGCGCACGACGCGTTGGGCCGGCATCCCAGTGATGTCTTCTCCTTCGAAACCCACTTCACCTGCGGAGGGTGCCAGGAGACCGACGACGGCGCGGAACAACGTCGTCTTTCCTGCGCCGTTGGACCCGATGATCATCACCGCCTCACCCGGGTCGATGTGGAAAGCAACGTCCCGTATGACGTCGCTGCCCTGGTACCCGGCGGCAAGCGCGCTCACCTCAAGCATCGGCGATGCCGCCCGTCCCGAGGTAGGCCTCGATCACCGACTCGTCGCGCATGACCTCTTGGGCGGGCCCCTCTGCCAGCACCCGTCCGAAGTGGAGCACGACGACCCGCTCGGCGAGGCTCATTACCGCTTGCATGACGTGCTCCACCCAGACGACGGTCACCCCCAACTGATCGCGGATCGTTCGCACCATCTCGATCGATGAGGCCAGCTCGGCGTCGTTGAGACCTGCCATCACCTCATCGAGCAGGAGGAGGCGGGGCCCGCCGGACAGCGCTCTGGCGAGCTCCAGGAAACGCTGTTCGTGGAGGTTGAGATTCCCGACCTGGTCGTGGCGTCGATCGCCGAGTCCTACGAGCGAGAGCATCTCGCTGCCAATCTGGAGAGCATCGTCCTCGTCCTGGAGACCGGCCGGTGAGCCGAACATGGCGCCGACGGCAGCGTTCTCCAGCACGGTCATCGTCAGAAATGGGCGGGGGGTCTGCTGCACCATGGCAACGCCGAGCTTGCGTACCCGATGGCTGGAAAGGCCGGTGATGTCTTGTCCGCCAAAGCGAACCGTCCCCCGCGTGGGTCGCTCCAACCCGACGACCAGCTCGAGCAGCGTGCTCTTCCCGGCGCCGTTGGGGCCGACGATGGCGAGGATCTCGTCCTCGTCGGCCCCAACCGTCACTCCATCGACGGCCGGGAGGCCGCCGTACGACTTCCCGACCTCATCGAGCTCGAGAAGGGCCACCTGATTGCTACGGCACGTAAGGCTCGAGGGGGTCCGATTGGCTCAGCACTTCGACCCACCAGTCGCCGGCCTCGTTGAGCCCTGCGGGTGCGGGCCCGGCGTTGATAATGAAGAAGATCGGTTGTGCTTCCGCCAGCTCGCCCCACGCGGTCCAGCTCAACGGGAAGGCATAGCCGGGCATGTCGAACGAGTTGGCGTGTATGTACTCGGCGATCGCCACCGGGTCGTCGCCAACCTCAGCAACGGCCTCAGCAACCATCGTCACGATCGCAAACCCGGATACGGCATCGTCCGACATGAACAAGTTGTCGGAGAACGCCAGATAGCGCTCGGCCAGCTCAGCGTAGCTATCGCTCGTGTAGTCGGCGCAGGCGAAGTCGGTGAACCGGCCGATGGCGGTCGCCGGCTCGATCAGAGCCAGCGAGCGGTCCGGCGGTGTCCAGGCGCCGGTGACCGGAACATCCCCGATGAGGTCGGCCGACAGCGCGACGATCGAGGCGCCACCGGGTGGATGCCCGGTTGCGATGACCATCTGGGCGCCGGCATCAGCCATGGCTCGGACAAACCGCGTGAAGTCGGTGGTCGGTGGGACCGGAGCGACCTGGATTTCGCCGTAGTCGACGCCGGAGCCCTCGAAGTCGGCCTCCACCGCAGCCTTGAATCCCTGCCCCCAGGCGTAGTCGGCAACGATGACTCCGACATTGGTCAGACCCTGCTCCTGGGCATACTGGAGCACCGGCGCTGCGACCATCGGTGCCGCCGGCAGACAGGTGCGGAACGTGTACCGGCTGTCCTGGGTGAAAGAAGCCGGTGTGCCGGCCTTTGTGAAGAACACCGGGATCTGGTCGGCCTCGGCCAACCCTGCGGCCGTCGGGGCGACCCCGCTGGAGATTACCCCGCCGACGGCAACCACGCCGTCTTCGACAAGTCGGTCCCACGCGGTGGCGGCGGCGTCTGGGTCGTTCTGGGAGTCCTGCTCGACGAGTTCGAGCATGCGGCCGCCCGCCCCGCCCGCGTCGTTGATTTCCTGTACAGCGAGCCGCATCCCGTCGCGAACGTTGAGACCCCAGGGGGTGAAGGTCGAAGTCAGGTCGGCCAGCATGCCGATCTTGATTGGCTCCGTGCTCACCGGCTCCGTAGTCTCGGTTGGCTCCGTCGTTGTGGCTGCGGCGGTCGTCGTGGTCGCCTGCGCCGCCGCTTCAGTCGTCGTAGTGGTGTCGTCGGTGCTGCTACACGCCGCCGCCAAGACGGCGAAAACAGCGAATACGACGAGCAGCCTC
>CAXMPL010000067.1:0-2901 GCA_964195125.1 uncultured Kiloniellales bacterium
GAGGATCTCGACCTCGATGAGTACTTGGGGTTGCTCGATCGAGTCTTTACCGAGACCTATAGGGTCATCGAACCCGGCGGACGGGTGGCGGTCAACGTTGCCAACCTCGGGCGGAAGCCGTACCTCCCGCTCAACCACTTCACCGCCGGTCTGCTCGCCGACATTGGCTTTCTGCTCCGCGGCGAGATCGTCTGGCAGAAGGCCAAGGCTGCAGGTGGCTCGACGGCGTGGGGGTCGTGGCAGTCGGCGAAGAATCCGACGCTGCGCGATATCCACGAGTACGTCGTCGTTGCCTCGAAGGGACCGTTCCGTCGCGTCAGGGAAGGCACCGACACCATCACCAAGGAACAGTTCCTCCAGGCAACGGTCTCGGTTTGGGACATCCTCCCCGAGTCTGCCCGCCGGGTCGGCCACCCTGCCCCCTTCCCAGTCGAGCTCCCGGAGCGGCTCATCCATCTTTACACCTTCACCGACGATCTGGTGCTCGACCCTTTCCTCGGGTCGGGGTCCACCGCGGTGGCCGCCGTTCAGAGCGGCAGGCACTACGTGGGGTATGAGACCGATGCCGACTACGCCGCTCTCGCCGAGAGCCGGATCGCGTCGGCCCACGCCGGTCATCGCACCGCCTCTGACCAGGGTTCATAGATAGAGTCTCTGTCGACTGGAGATGTTGCTTCTATCGATTCTTTGACCGACCCCGTCGACACCCCGATGGAACGGGCGGTCCTCGCCGCCGTTCCATTCCTGGTGGCGGGACTCGCTCTATCCCTCCCGCTCCTGCTCGTGACGTGGACGCCACCGCCGATAACACCCGTGATCGTCCATCTGTCTGGGCTGGTCTTGCTCGGCCTTGTCGCGGCGGTGTGGCTGGCGCCACTGGCCGGCGCCGACTGGTTCCTCGGCCGTGCCTGGCCGGCATGGTGGCGGTTGGTCGCGTCGGGGGTGACGGTGGTGGTGATCACCACCGGCGTGGTGGGGCTGGTGACCCTGGCTTCTTCGGCGGCGCTCCAATTCCCACCGTCGATGCAGTTCCTCCAACTGCTGTCGGCACTGGACATCGCCTGGGCGGGCGGTGCGCTGGTGGTAGGAGCGCACCGAGCCTGGGGCCGAGCAGCCGCTGTAGCCGCCGGCGTGGTGCTCGGCGTGGTCTGCGTCTTCGCGATTTGGCGCTACCTAGACGTGGTGGGATTCGGCCCGTCCGGGGAGTGGATCGTCGATGGACCCGCACTGTGGCGCAATGTGATCCCGGCTGACACCGTCGCCGCGCTGGTGGCCATTGTTGTGTTTACGTACGGAACCTGGCGCCAGGCGTCCCGCTCGTAGGCAGTATGGCGGCACGGGCAGCGCGCTATTCCCTGACGGGCCGTACTCCGGTTTCGTAATACGTAATACGGACTAAGCGATCGAGCAGGCCAATCCCCAGTCGTAGGCGGCGAACTCGACCTTCGGCCTGGTGGCGAGCACCCAGGACGCGTCCCCGGGAAGGAGCCATGGCGCCACGGCGGTCGCGAGCGAGCGGCGGCGGGCGGGCAGGAGGGTCGGCATCCGGTGCGGGGCGACCAGGTCCCTTCCGTACCACAGCAACACGCGGGACAGCCGAAGGATCCCGGTGTCGCGGTCCACCGACGCTCCGCCCATTGCTAGGAAGCTACGCATTTGATCGTCGAGCTGCTCATCGATGTCGCCCTGATACGGCTGGTGGCGCAGGGTGGGACAGGAAACAGAGCCGCAAACAAGGGCAGCATGGATGCGGGGGTCGCCGAATCGACGGATCTTGCCGTGTTCGATGTCGGTGAGGGTCAGCGATTCTCCGCCAACGGTCACCCATGTACCGTTGAACGCACCGGGCAGGCCAAGCACACTGTCCGCGTTCTCCACTACCGCGTCGGCGGCGAGGGCGAGAGCACCGGCGTTGTACATATTGATCCAGTAGGCGAGGGCCTCGTCCCTGGTGAGCGTGTCCGGGTCGACCCCAGCCAGCCGATCTCGATACCGCACCAGCTTCGACCGGTTCTCGGGGAGTGAGGCGATGCCCATCTGCTTGAGATCCACAAGCACTTGGGCGAAATCGGCGTGGTCAAGTGATGCGGTTCCCTTTGGATCCGGTCGGGCTCGGCGTCGCGCCATCAGTATGGCCATCACGACGCGGACCGGGTTGGGTTGTGTGGCCATGTGCGCTCCTGGACGCGTCAACGGCTGCGCGAGACGCGTCGTTCCCCGTTTTGGAGGCTCGTAGCTCAGGGTGCGCCGGACTCGGCCGATCCGGTGGCTTCGGCCGGTGACGCGGTCACTCGTCGCATCACCAAGTACCCGGCGACGCCAGCAATCGCCGATCCGAGGAAGATCCCGATCTTGGCCTCATCGGTGAGGATGCCGGCCATTGCGGAGGATCGGAAGGCAAGCTCCGCGATGAACAGCGACACGGTGAACCCGATCCCGGCGAGAACGCCGATCCCGATCACGTGACTAAAGCGCACGTTGCGCGGGAGCTCACCGAGCTTGAGGCGCAGCCCGAGCCAGGTTGCCAGGGCAATCCCCAGAGGTTTGCCGAGGACGAGCCCGACCGAGACGCCGAGGGCAACGGGGCTGAAGATGGCGGCGAGCACGTCGAGATCGGCGAACCGGATTCCAGCGTTGGCCAGGGCAAAGAGCGGAACCACGACAAATGACGAGAAGCGATGCAGCCGGTACTCGTAGCGCTCCAGCGGCGCTACCGACTCGCGGGCGATCGCCTCGAGTTCGAGCGCATCCTGGTCGAGTCGCTCCCGGGCCTCGGGGGAGGCCGCGTCCATGTCGAATCGCTCCAAAATCCACCCGGTGCGCCTTCTGAACTCGACGTCGCTGTACATGGCCCTGGCCGGGACCATCAGCCCGAGGATCACGCCGGCGATCGTGGCATGC
>CAXMPL010000068.1:0-3545 GCA_964195125.1 uncultured Kiloniellales bacterium
AGGACGGTAACGGCCCAAACTACAGGCGGCCAAGAGCGCGTCTCGCCCGCACCCTGATCCGCCGTTCCTGGTCCCGGGTCGCCTGTTGCGCGGCTTCCTCGAAGGACTCGGGCCTGTCGGCTGGCACGTGATCCCGCCGCCGCCGCAACACCCAAAGAAAGATGTCCGCCTCGGTCGATTCCGGTAGGAGCTCGGTCAGCTTCTCCCACCGGATCGACTCGATGCCTGGCAGGTATACCCGGTCGTACCAATCGGCAGCAATGACCTCGGGACGCAGCACCTCACCGCGCCTCATCATGAGGTCGTGGCCGTGCACCTTCACCTGCTCGAGGAGCTCTGCGAAACCCTGCGGTCGGGTGAGGTCGATCCTGGCCATGGGCCTGGCCCGTTCCAGGCCGCTCTCCTGCATGAAGCGGCGGGCCTGCTCGAGATAGATGATGCGTTCGAAGTCGGTGCTTTCGTCGATCTCGATGTCGGTGTGGATCTCGGTGATCTCGGCGTCGATGGAATCGGCACCCTGGTGCTTGGCCAGCGCGACCCTGTGGTTGCCGTCAATCACAAAGTACACGTCGTTCACCTTGTAGACAGAGATGGGAGGAAACCCTCCCGTGGGAAAGGCCCGCTCCAATCGCTCCCAACCTTCCCGGGTCTGCGCCGATCGCGGCAGAAAGTCTTTGTCGAAGTCGCTGGATCGCTCCACCGTCCCGATGATCTTGGCTACATCAATTGTCTGGACACCCAGGTACGACTTGTGAAAGAGGTGGAACCGGCTTCTCAGGTCCTCGAATGACAGCAGGTTGGTTGGTGCCTCACCGCGCACGACTCTCGCCAGCCGGTGATATACCTCCTTGCGGTGGGCCTTCGAGAACGAGGAGGAATAGATCACAGCTCCATCTCCAAGAGACGATAGGGAATGACGTTCACGATGCGGGTGTCGCCGACGGTGCGGTCCGGGGTAGGGAATCCATGAGGATGGATATGCCCATGGAGCATCAGCCTCGGATGAAGGTGGTCGATGAGCCGGTGGAACGCCGAGAAGCCGCGGTGGGCCGGATCGTCTGCGTCGCCATGATCCAAGGGGGGCGAGTGTGCGATCACCACGTCAACGGCGCGGCCATCTCGCACCCGCCGCAATCGTGCGTTCCGCACCAGCTTGCGCACCCGACGCCCCATCTCTCGCTGCGTGTACTGGTTGGGACCCTCGCGGTAGCGGATCGACCCGCCAAGACCGGCGATGCGCAAGCCGCCCTGGTCCACAACTCGACCGTCCACGTCGATCCCCCCGAGGACTCCTGCCGGTGCTTCGGATCGGTACTCCGCCGGCAGATATGCCGAGACACTTGGCCGCTCGGTCCCCGGATCGTGATTGCCACGGACGTAGTACAGCGGCGCTGACGTCGCCGAGGTCAGGTACTCCAAGTAATCGAACGCTAGGTCGCCGCAGCCGAGTATGAGGTCGGGGCGCAACTCTGCCAACCGGGGCCCGTATAGGGCCTCGTCGATCTCGTCTGCGACTGCGAGGATCCTGATCGATTTTCCTTATTCGGCGCGGAAGAAGCCAGAGAGCGAACTCCAAACATATCCTCAATGCCGACCTACTTGAGGTCGCTGTTTTCCGGCAGGTGGATCCCGTAGATCGTGTCGGCGAGCCGCACGACCGACCGGCAGATCCAGCGGGTTCTTGGCAACCCTCGCGGCGTTTAGAGTCATCAAGCTGGAGGAGTCCATGACCGCTGACCGACCCAAGGCCGCTCCTGTCGGCCGACTACAAAGACATCCGCTGGTGCGCGATCACCCCGTCGCATTGAGGGTCGCACTCTTGTTGTGGGCACTCAGCGCCCTCCTCTTTGTGGCATTGGCCCTTCCCACACTCACCGACGCAGTTCAGTCGGTCGACGACGTGGTGCAGCGCTGGGTCGTGTCGGCCGAATGGGGCCCGGCGGTGTCCTTTGCGAAGGCCCTC
Source organism: uncultured Kiloniellales bacterium (assembly GCA_964195125.1). Taxonomy (GTDB): domain Bacteria; phylum Actinomycetota; class Acidimicrobiia; order Spongiisociales; family UBA5794; genus JACZST01. Next base: position 1,964 of record CAXMPL010000068.1, read on the forward strand.
GATTTCGTCGGCAGCGTGTGGGTGACCTTGCCGCTGATCATCGCTATTGCCGGATGGCTGGCGTGGCGGCGCCGGTGGGAAGCGTTCCTGTCGTGGGTCATAGCCATTGGGTTATCCCAGCTGCTCATCGGTCCATTGAAGGACCTGTACATGCGGGTACGTCCCCCGATGTCATTGGTCGAGATAACCAACTGGTCATTTCCGTCTGGTCACTCAGTGTCCGGGGCCGCCATCGCGATAGCCGCGGTGATCGTGCTGGTGCCGGCAAGCCCGAGGCGAAGGAACCTCGAGATGCTCGCGGTCGGGTTCGCCGTTGTCATGGCCCTCAGCCGCGTCTATCTGAGGGTGCATTGGCTATCCGATGTGGCTGCGGGCGCGGCACTCGGTGCCGCGATTGCCATCGGCGTCGCGGCAATCATCCACCGGATCGACGACCGTCGCCAGAAGCGGGACCACCGGGCACACGCCTCGTGACACCGGGACATAGCGACCACGATCTCGGGGTCCTGGGTTCATAAACATTCTGTTAACTGGTTCGCTTTTCGAACTTCTAGGACGGGGGAACCGTTAGAACCAGGAGATGATGACCTGCCATTATTCTGGAATCGAGGTGATCCCCTGCGGAAGCGCCAACGGCATCGCAGCAGGTTGGCTGCCGCAAGTCGGCGCAGGAGAGGTCCTCGAACGACCGCATCGGAGAACACGTGACCGGTAGCGAAGCGCCTCAGAACGCCACCCCGGTTTGGCCCGGTTCGAACACCGCCCGGGCTGCGCTTGCGGGGATGCTGGCCGGCGCTCTGGCGCTCGGTGTGGGCGAATTGCTCGCCGGGATCAGCAGCAGTACCCCGGCGTTGGTCGTGTCGGTGGGTGAGGTCCTGGTCGATGTGGCTCCGATCAAGGCTGTCAGGGCCTCGATAGCGATCTTGGGTACGAACGACAAGCCGGCTCTCCTCATCGGGATCGTTGTGGCGACCCTGGTCATCACCGGCCTGCTCGGGGTGCTTGCCGCCTCACGTCGCTGGATCGGTGTAGCCGGCTTCGCCCTCTTTGGTGTCTTGGGCGCCTGGGCCGGTACCCGCAACCCAATGGCGTCTGACATTGCTGCGGTACTCGTGGCCGTCGTGGCAGTCGCAGCAGGGATTGGGGCGCTCTTCTGGCTTCTCGGCAAACTGGGGACTTCAGCGACCGCAGAATCCGTTCCCGGTCCCGAGCGTGAGACGGTGCCGGGCTCGGCGCATCTAGTGGATCGGCGCGGATTCGTGTCTGCGGCGGTGGTGGTCGGAGTCGGAGCTGCCGCGAGTGCGTATGTGGGTCGGCTGCTGGGGTCCCGGAGCGTCGTTGAGGCCGCTCGCTCCGGCTTGAGTTTGGTTGCGACTGCTGAAACCACCGTCCCCACTTCTGTCCCCGCCCCGGTGACGTTCTCCGCGGCGGATTACCCCGGGCTGTCATCGCTGTTCACCCCAAACGAAACCTTCTACCGGATCGACACCGCGCTGCAGGTGCCCCAGGTAGACCCGGCCAGGTGGCGGCTCCGCTTCACCGGGATGGTGGACAACCCGTACGAATTGACGTTCGACGAGCT
>CAXMPL010000069.1:0-2298 GCA_964195125.1 uncultured Kiloniellales bacterium
CATATATCAGCCTAGGCCGCTCCGGGTGCCGCATCTGGGCGGGTGAGATCTGTGAGTGGTGGCATGTCGGTCGACTGCATGAAACCGTCGCGGACGTTGTTCAGATTGAGTGCAGGGCCCGGGTGGGCCCTGCACTGTGACGGATCCCCTTTCGGGGATGAACTCGAGTTCGATGTCACATTCCCGGGAGCGCCGCGATTCGGACAAGAGATTCGGATGTCCGAAGGAGGCTTGATCCGGGAATGTGCAATCGAGATGTCTAGCTGGCGCGATGAGGAGGTCTGAGATGCTGAGGTTTTGGCGGCTGCTGGCCGGAGGGCTCGTTCTCGTCGTAACGGCGTGCAGTGGTGACTCGGGCGCAGCGACGACCGTAGCGACCACCCAGCCGTCGACGACGACAACGACGACACAGCCCTTGACAACGACAGTTCCCGCCCTTGCGCCGCCGAGCGAACCGGGAGCTGTGATCGAGTATCTCTTTGATGTCTGGCTGGATGACAGAGGCGCAGCGCTAGCGGTTTTTGCTGAGGACGCCGTGATCACCAACATCCCCTCTACCCCTGCTACCCCGACCACCCGCGAAGGGGTCGGATCGATCGACGTCTGGCTTGCGCAGGAGTCCGGTCTGAATGAGTCTTTGGAGATTACCGAGATCGAGGTTGACGGCGACACAGTCATCTGGGACGACTTAGCGTGCACGGTGTTCGGCGACTGCTGGACGACGACTGGCAACGTGGCCGTGATCAAGGACGGCAAGATCGTGACATGGGACTTCGGGCAGGTGAGCAAGGCGTAGATCTCTGCGACGGCTGTTCTCGACAAATCAGCAGCGCCCCGATGCGCCCGACCCAGCGCCCATAATGGGCCCGAGCTCGGTGTGACGTCCCGGGCAGGCAGCGCTTCGGACAATAGGATTGGATGTCCGAGGGAGGCTTGATCCGGGAATGTGGGATCGAGACGTTGTGACGGAGCGTGCGTGGCGGATTCGGCGAGGCAGGACGAGCGGTTTAGGAGGCTCTATGAGGAGCACTTCGATTCGATTCGTGCATATTGCCTGCGTCGGCTCCCGGTAGCCGAGGCGAATGATGCCGTTGCCGAGGTCTTCGTGACGGTGTGGCACAAAGCGGAGGCGATTCCGGTGGATGATGCGAGACCGCTGTTGTTCGGGATCGCCCGCAACGAGATACTGCACTCGAAGCGTTCGCTGGCGCGCCGGGCTCGGGTCCAGGCCAAGGTTGCTGGTCTCGCTCCAGAGCCGGCGCCGGGTCCCGAGACCGAGACGGTGCAGCGTGCCGAGAGTCGGCTGGTTCGTGACGTACTCGAGGGCTTGCCTGAGCGTGATCGTGAGGTGCTCCAGCTCAAGGTCTGGGAGGACCTGACCGCTGCCCAGATCGCCGTGGTGGTGGGAGCCTCGGTGGCGGCAACCGAGAAACGGATAGCTCGCGCCTACGGGAAATTCGAGCGTGCGCTGAGACGGAGCGCTCCCGAGTTGACGGAGACCCACTCGCCGAAGGGGGGCGAGCGATGACTAATCACCGGCTGCTCGACGCGTTGCTGAGGGATGCGGACTCGGTCCCGAACCCGGCCGACCCACCCAGCGGAAGCTGGACATCCGACATCGCGCTCCTCGAGATCGAGCGTAGGAGAACAACGCTGCGAACCCGACAAGAGCCGAGCCAACCCGACCAAGCCCGACCGGCTCGTCGCCGTCGCGGGGTGCTGATTGCCGTGGCTGCGTTTGCTGCGGTGCTCCTCGTGGTTGGTGTTGTAGCGGCTCTGACATCATCGGGCGGCGAGGTGGTCGGTACAACGACATCCATCGAGTCTGCACCGACGACCACGTTGGATCCGACAGAGGCGGCCTGGGAGGCGATCCCAGCGTTCGACTCCGCGGGCGGTTTCGGTGAGTTCCGAAGCACCACCTTTGCGGTTCCGTTCTCCTTCGACACCGGCAGCGTCCACTTCTACCTCAAGTTTGAGCACGAGGACTGGCTCTCAATCACGAACCCCTTGGGGACGATCCTCGCCATCGACGTGGTCGTCGTGACGGACTCGATCGAAGAGACGGTTCGGGCGTTCAACGAAGTGCACAACTTCTATCCCGATGCGCAGATGACCGACCCGGTTCCGGCGACGATCGGGGGCGCCGAGGGCGTGATGTTCGAGACGACTGGGCTCCCGATCGTCATGCCCGACGATGCGGATCACCCGTTCATCACACCTCCCGACGTTGCGAAGACCCCGATGGTCGGGGCCGGCGGCGGAGCAGTCTTCATCGTCGACGTCGACGGGCAGATC
>CAXMPL010000070.1:0-4681 GCA_964195125.1 uncultured Kiloniellales bacterium
TCCACCAACCGACGCTAGGCCTTCGACCGATCGACGAGCCACCATGCCCCCGGCAGCAGCAACCCGGCCAGCACCGCTTTGATGGTGTCCCCGACCAGGAACGGGGTCATCCCTTTGGAGATCGAGGTCCCCAGGTCTGGGAACACCGTGAGCCACAGCCAGCCGACGCCGAACGCGTAGATGATCAGGCTGCCGGCGATGAAGGCGGGGACGGCGGTGCGCACCACCCGGTCGCGACGGTGCTCGGAAAACCATCCGACCACCCAGGCGGCGACAATGAACCCGACGAAATATCCGAACGTCGCCCCGGTTAGAGAATCCCAGCCCGACGTTCCGCCGGCGTAGAACGGGAGACCGACGGCGCCGAGGGAGATATAGAGCAACAAGCTGGTGGTTCCTGCCACCGAGCCGAGGGCCGCCCCGGTGAGCAGGACCCCGAGGGTCTGGCCGGTGATCGGGACCGGCGTTCCAGGCAGCGGGATTCGAATCTGAGCAGTCGCCGCGATGAACAACGCGAACCCGACGACGAGGGCGACCGTGACCGCCGCACGGCGGGTGGGCAATATCGCTGCGGTGATGACGTTTTGCTGTATGGCCTGCACAATGCCTCCAGAATGCTGGTGAGAAGGTCGACTTTAAGACCGACATGAGACTTTCCCCGTTTCAAAGATGTATTGGGGTCGCCCCGGTATTCTCGCCAAAACCATGAAGGGTGCAGCAACGATCACACAGCCGGCTCCGGGCGGAGCCCCCACGGAGCGTCCAGGTCGCACCCGGAAGTGGGGTTACAAGTGGCCGCTGGCGCTGTCGCTCCTACTGATCGCGATCGGCATCGCCATTGCCGTGGCGTGGCCGATCAAGGTGCCCTACTACACGCTGTCGCCGGGGCCTGTCTACGACACCTCCGACTTCATCGACGTCATCGACAACGAAGACGCCGTTGTCGACTCCGAAGGGGAGCTCTTTTTCCTCACCGTTTCGCTCCAGGAGGCGAATGTCTTCGAATGGGTTGCGGCTCAGCTCAGCCCCAGGGTCGACCTCTCCCCACGGGAGAACATCCGTCCACCCGGCGTGTCGCGAGAAGACCTAAGGCGGGAAAATCTCGCCGGCATGGAGCAATCCAAGTTGGATGCTCAATTCGTAGCCCTCGATGCATTGGGTTATGAGCCCACCCTCATCGGAACCGGCGCTGTAGTGATCGAGACCGTCCCGGGCACCGGCGGCGACGGGGTCCTATTCGCCGACGACGTGATTGTCGCGGTCGACGGCGCCGAGGTGGGCTTCAGCGACGACCTGCTCGACGGCCTTGCCGACAAGGAGATCGGTGATTCGGCTTTCCTCATCGTGGAGCGGCCAGTGGAGGGCGCCGAGGATCCCGAGGTCGTCGAGCTCGAGATCGTGCTCGGTCCCCATGTCGACGACCCGGACAGGCCGATGATCGGAATCCTGCTCAGGGACAACGAACCGATCGTGGATTTCCCCATCGAGATCGACACGGATTCACAAAACATCGGCGGACCGTCGGCGGGCATGATGTTCACCCTCGAGATCATCAACCAGCTCACCGACGACGACATCACCGACGGCTTGCGAATCGCCGGCACGGGCACCATCCGCCGCGACGGCACGGTTGGCCCGATCGGCGGCGTCAAGCAGAAAGTTTTCGGCGCCATCGACGCCGGGGCAACCGTCGTTTTCATCCCGGCGGCGAATTACGAGGACGCCCTCCTCGCCGCTGGCGAGGACATCACTGTCGTTCGGGTCGAGACCATCGACGACCCTCTCGATTACTTGAACGTCGATCGGGTGACGTAGAGCAAAATACGTATTACGTATTACGAAAATTGACCAGATGTGATTGGTAATTGCCGCTAATCCGACCCAGCACCGAACAGGGTCGTTACCCTCACCATATGGAGGAGTTCACTGCGAGCGATGTACGCGCCCGCTCGTTTCGCCTGACCCTGAGGGGATTCGACCGCGGCGAGGTTGAGGACTATCTCGAGCAGGTCGCCGCCTACGTAGGCGCCCTTCTCCAGCAGCTACACCAGGCCGGAGTCACCAAGCTGGAGTCTGGCGCGACCTCCGACGCTGCAGCCGAGTATTCAGCCACGGGGGATGAGGTCGCCCGCATCCTGAAAGAGGCCCGCGAGGTCGCCGATGCCATGCGGTCGCGCGCTGCAGCCGATACCGCAGAGTGGCGCCAAGAGGCCGAGACCGAGACCCGGCACGCGATGACCGAGACCGAAGCCGCCGTTGTCCAAGCGCGGCAATCCGCCTGGGAGACCAGCACTGAGATGCTCGATGAAGTCGTTGCCCAATGTGAGGCCATGCTGGCCGGCGCCACCGAGTCGGCGCTCCTTGTCCGCTCGGAAGCCGATCGCGAGTCATCCAGGTTGCTGACGGACGCGCAGCGTGAGAGCGAAGCCCTCGTCCGTTCTGGACGCGAGGAGGCAGAGCGGTTGGTCAGCACCGCCCGCCGGGAATCGGACAAGATGGCGATTGGCTCGCGCCAGCAGATTGACGTCGCCCAGCAACGGGTTCTGGCACTCGAGGAGCGGCGCGCCGAGCTGATGGAGGAGCTTGAACATACACAAAAGGTGCTGCTCGGCATTGAGGATGCGCCGGAGCAGCCCCAGAAGACCGAGGAACCGATCGAAGAAACCAAGGCAGAGGTGGTACCGCGGACCTCGTGGTCCGAAGACGACGCCGTGGTGAAAATAGTGGCCCAGAGGCGATCGGTGACCTCCGAACCGGTCGATGCCGACGCGTTGGCGGCCGAGGTCGAGGCGCTGCGCGGCGAAACCTCAGGACCCGGGCATCGTTTGGGCTCGGCTGGCGGCTCAACTCCCATCGTTTCTTCCCCCGGCAAGGGGAGTACCCCAAGAGCCTCCTCCGGCGCCGGCTCCGACGCTGCCACCTCCCCCCAAGGGGAAGAAAAAGGCGGGGACGGTGGCTCGATGCCACCTTCGTCAGAAGTCGACGAAATAGGTGACTCGGGATCCGTTTCTGCCCCCGGCGGGGGGAGAAACGTCCGAAGGGTGGGGAGGAGGGCTGTCGTGGCGGGGAGTACCCCGACAGCGTCCTCCGGAACCGGGTCCGCCGCTGCCACCTCCCCCCAGCTGGAGGAGACGGGTGGGGAGGGGGGCTCTTCAGAACCAGGGCCGGCGCCCGAACCAGTGACGACCGCCGAACCACAGCCAGCCGAGCCCGAGCCCGAATCCGAACCGACACCAGATCCGCTTGCCGGCTTGTTCAACGACCTCCGCTCCTCGGGGGCGGCTCGGTCGCTGGAGACTCAGGGCAATGGTTCGGTTGTCAAGGAAGCGATCCCGGCGCAGACAGCGACTGCCGTGCTTGCAGAAGGCAATGGCGAGCAGGTGGAGAGCCGCGACTCGCCAGTCGCGGCTCGCGACTCAATCGATCCATTCGCCCTTCGCGACCGGTTGCTCCTACCCGTGCAGAACCGGGCGCTGCGTCTCGTCAAGCGCCAACTGGTTTCGGCCCAGAATCGAGCGCTCGAGGAACTCCGCCTCGACGAGTCGTGGATCCCGGACATCACGCTCGTGGATGGAGAGATCGGCGGTGTCCTGGGGAGGGTCGCCGAGGAGAGCATGGCGGCCGGGTTCGCGGCTGCCGCCGAGCTGCTCGGGCGCTCCGACGCCCCGCAGCCGGAGATACACGTTGACGATCAGACAGTCGAGTTCACGACGGTGTTCGTCGAGGCGGCCACGTTGTCATTGGAGCGGTCTCGGAGCGCCGGCGCCGGCAAGCGCGAGACCGCGTCATCTCTGTCGAGGGTCTTCCGCGCCTGGCGAACCGACGATGCCGAGCGGCGAGTGCGCTTCCTGTCGCGACGGGCCTACCAACAGGGCGTCCTCGACGGATTGCAGGCAATGGATTGCCAAGAGGTTTCTGTGATCCCGTCCAATCGCTCTTGCGCAGATTGTGGCACAGGCTCGGGCCCGTGGCCGATCGCCGACGGTCCCCCTCCCGGGACCTTGATCCCCCCGGCGAGTCTCGAGTGTGCGTGCACCGTCGTTCCTGCGTGCTGAATTTGTTTCGCCCGTAGACTCGCACCGTGATCGATCGAGATCCCATCCCGTATACGGGCCGCCGTTCCAGACGCTGGATCTTCATCAGCATTGGGTTGGTGGTCGTGGCCTTCGTCACCGCCCGATCCCTAGCCACGCTGTGGACCGATTACCTGTGGTACGACTCCGTGGGCCACGTCGGGGTGTGGACGACGCTGGTGTTCACCAAGGTCTGGCTCGTCGCCTTCGCTTCCGTATTCGCCTTTGTCGCGTTTTGGATCAACCTTTTCATTGCCGATCGTCTGTCGCCTCGTCTCGGTGTCGTCACCGGCAGTCCCGATGAGGAGCTTCTGGAGCGCTACCAGATGTGGGTCGAACCACGCGCCCGGTGGCTGCGGATCGCCGCAGCCGCCTTCTTCGGGATCCTCCTCGGCCTGGGAGCAGCGGCGTGGTGGGAGGACTGGCTGCTGTTCTCCCAGGGCGGCTCGTTTGGTATCGACGACCCAATCTTTGGCAACGACGTCAGCCTCTATGTATTCGATGCACCGTTCCTGCGTGATCTCGCCGGGTGGGGTTTCCAGCTGATCCTGGTTCTGACGCTGGTCGTGGTGGCTGTCCACTACCTCAATGGCGGTATCCGGGTGCAA
>CAXMPL010000071.1:0-6916 GCA_964195125.1 uncultured Kiloniellales bacterium
TTCGCCGACCTGCTGCGGCTCGCAAACTACCTCGGTGCGACCCTCTGAACTCAGTCACGGTGACCGCCGCCCGCACCCGACTGGTCAGGCGATCCTGGCCACCGACCCCGGGTGAGCACAGTCGAGGTCGTACTCGACCAGCCGAGGCGGCTGGTTCTCGTCGGCGCACGCCGGGCATTCCGGGTCGCGCCCGACCCGCAGCGTGCGGAACTCCTGGGAGAGCCCGTCGTAGGTGAGGAGCCGTCCCGTAAGACCCTCTCCGATGTCGAGCAGGATCTTGACCGCTTCGATCGCCTGGATGGAGCCGATGATCCCGGTGAGCACCCCGAGCACCCCGGCCTCGGCACAGGAAGGGGCGAGCTCGGGTGGAGGCGGCTCAGCGAACTGGCACCGGTAGCACGGGCCGACATAGGGATCGAAGACGGTGACCTGGCCCTCGAATCGAAAGACCGATCCGTGCACCACCGGCTTGCGCAAGTGCAACGATGCGTCGTTCACCAGATACCGCGTCGGGAAGTTGTCGCCGCCGTCGACGATGACGTCGTACTCAGCAAAGATGTCGAGCACGTTGGCGGCGGAGAGCCGCTCGTTGTAGGTGACCACCTTCACATCCGGGTTGAGTGCGGTCAGGGTCTCCCTGGCCGAATCAACCTTCGGTTGCCCGATGCGGTCGACGTTGTGGAGGATCTGTCGTTGCAGGTTGGACGTGTCGACGACGTCGAAGTCAACGATGCCGATCGTGCCCACACCGGCCGCAGCCAGGTATAGGGCGGCCGGTGATCCCAGCCCGCCGGCACCGACCAGCAGCACGCGGGATTCGAGCAGCTTCACCTGGCCCTGCTCACCGACCTCGGGGAGGAGGATGTGGCGGCTGTATCGGGCCCGCTGCTCGGCGGTCAGACTTTCCGGGGGACCCCAAGGGAGGCCCTCGTTCTTCCAACGGTTGAATCCGCCTGCCAGGGACCACACATCGGTGTAGCCCATCTGCTGCAGGGTCTGGGCCGCCAGCGCGGAGCGTGCCCCGCCTGCGCAGTAGACCACCACCTCCTGGTCGAAGTCGGGAGCATGCAGGCTGATCAGCGATTCGAGAATCCCGCGCGGAGCCAGGTGAGCTCCACCGATGGCGCCCTGGTCGAACTCGTCGGCTTCTCTGATGTCGAGGATGGTGACCTCGGCGAGCCGTCGCTCGATTTCGGCCGGATCGACCTCCTTGATCTGCGTCCTTGCCTGGTTGACCAGGTCCTGATAACTCACGCTCATGGCTCACCCACCTGCCACGGCAGGGAGGATGGTGACAACCTGGCCATCGGTGACTGCGGTGTCCAGCCCGTCGAGGAAGCGGATATCGTCTTCGGCCACGAAGATGTTGACGAAACGCCGCGGCTTTCCGTCCTCTCCGATCAGCCGTTCGCTGAGATCCGGGTACCTGGTGATGAGGTCGTCGAGGGCAGCTCCCACCTGCCCCGCGGGCACCTCTACCTCGGATGATCCTTCGGTAAGGCCTCGCAGGGAGGTGGGGATTCGGATTGTTGCGGGCATGGTTACTCCTGTATCTCGAATTCAGCTCGGAAACCGTCGACCGTGGCGGGGATCGGAACAGGATCGTCGGTTGGGATGGCCTCCAGTGTCTTCAGCCCGTGCCCTGTTATGTAGATGACCACCCGCTCCGAAGAGGTCACCTGTCCGTCACGAGCCATCTTGGCCAGGGTGGCGACCGTCACTCCTCCTGCGGGCTCGGTGAGAATGCCTTCGGTCCTGGCCAGGAGGTGGATGGCTTCGACGATCTCGTCGTCGCTGACCGCAGCGACCGATCCGCCGCTGCGTCGCACCTCGCGCAGCGCGTAGTATCCGTCGGCTGGATCCCCGATCGCTAGCGATTTGGCGATCGTGTTTGGCTTCTGGGGTCGAACATCGTCGCTTCCTTCCGCGAAGGCGGTGGCTACGGGGGAACACCCCTCCGCCTGCGCCCCGGAGATCCTGACATTCGCGGAGTCGACGAGACCCACCCGAACCAGCTCGTCGAAACCCTTGGCGATCTTGGTCAGGAGGGCCCCGCTGGCAACCGGTACCACGACGTGGTCGGGGAGTTCCCAACCGAGCTGTTCGGCGGTCTCGAATGCCAGGGTCTTCGACCCTTCTGCGTAATAGGGGCGGAGATTGACGTTGACGATGCCCCAGGGGTATTCCTCGTTGAGTTGGACGCACAGCCGGTTGACGTCGTCGTAGTTCCCTTGGACGGCGACCACGGTCCCCAGGGCTGCGGTGGCCACGATCTTGGAGGGCTCGATGTCTTGGGGCACGAAGACATAGGAGTCGAGCCCCGCTCTGGCGGCGTGGGCGGCCACTGCGTTGGCGAGGTTGCCGGTCGAAGCACAGGCCACGGTCTTGATGCCGAAATCGAGTGCCTTGGTCACTGCGACGGTGACCGGGCGGTCCTTGAACGAGTTCGTCGGGTTGAGGGTGTCGTTCTTCACCCACACCTCGCCGAGGCCGAGCACCTCGGCGAGGCGATCTGCCCTGACGAGTGGAGTGAATCCTGCTCCGAGATCGGCGGCCGCCGACGCCTCGACGGGAAGGAGATCGGAGTATCGCCACAGCGTGGGCGGGCCCTTGGCAATCTTCTCCCTCGAGATGCTCTCGGCCACCGCCTCGTAGTCATAGAGCACTTCGAGCGGGCCAAAACACCATTCGCAGAAGTAGATGGGGGCGAGCTCGTAGGTGCGGGAGCACTCTCTGCAAATCAACGAATCGGCGAATATCACGACGAGTCCTTCCTGTATCCGACGCGCTCCCGGAGCGCCTCGGGCGGAAGGTCCGCCGTTGGCGGCTCATCGTTCAGGCATTGGCACCGTGCTTTCTAGGCCGGTTGCCGCGGCTTCATCGGGCCTGTCCCTCAGCCGCTCTTGATAAGCGCGTTCTTCTGCCGGGCAGTATGCCGGTGACGCGACGAAAGGTCAATGCGCAATCTCGAGATCGTTGGCTCCGTCTCCGACGGCAACGACCTGGCAGAGGGGCACTCTCTCGGCCTCGGCGACCGACCTCAGAACCGCTGCTTGGCGGCCCGCCGAATCCGCATCCCGCAAGCCAACTCAGCCGAAGCGATAGCCCACGGAGCGGACGGTGGTGATCCACGACGAGCGCTCTTCCCCAAGCTTGGCTCTGAGGCGTCGCACGTGGACGTCGACGGTGCGCGATCCGCCGAAATAGTCGTAGTCCCACACCTTGGCCAGGATTTGCTCCCGGCTCCACACCCTGTTGGGGTGCTCGACGAAGAAGCGGAGCAGCTCGTACTCCATAAAGGTCAAATCGCGGGTATCCCCACCCAGGGTTACCTGATAGGTGGCGGTGTTGAGCTCCAGGTCCCGATACCGAAGCACCGGATCCGCTTCATCGGAAAGCGATGCAATCGATAGACGTCCCAGCCGCACACGTAGTTCCGAGGTGTCGATCGGGGTGAGCAGGAAGTCATCGAAGCCGGACACGCCCTCGAGATCCGACGTGTGGGTACGGTCGACGATCACCAGCACCGGAATGGCCCGGTCCTCGCGGAGCTTCCTAGCGACGGCGATGGACAGACCGGGATCGTCGCCCAACTCGACGACGGCGGCCGACCATCCCGCCTCCGGCTCGCGCCGCTCGGCGTCGGCGACGTCGGAGACGGGGACCGGCTTATAGCCGCAGCTGAGCAGCGCGCTCGTCAACGCGCTTGACGGTGTCTGCGGGTAGATCGCAACGTACATGGCTACAAGACCGGCAGATACTCCTCGAGCTCATATCGGGAAACGTGACCATCGTATCGAGCCCACTCCTGGTGCTTGTTCCGCAGGAACCACTCGAAAACGTGGTCGCCGAGCGCCTTTTGGGCGAGCTCGGACTGCTCCATCGCCGCCAGTGCCTCTGAGAGGTTACGAGGCAATCGGCGGATGCCGGCCTGGCGACGCTCGGCGTCGGACATAGAAAGGGCGTCTGCGCCCATCTCGGGGGGAAGCTCGTAGTTGTTCTCGATTCCGGCGAGGCCTGCAGCGAGGATTATGGAAAACACCAGGTAGGGGTTGCATGCCGAATCCGGCGAACGGTATTCGATCCGCGTTGAGTCCGGCTTTCCCATCTTCGGCGTCGGGATTCGCACTAGCGCTGTCTGATCGTTGCGCGCCCAGGTCTGATAAATGGGCGCATCGAAGCCGTCGACCAATCGTTTATAGGAATTGACCCACTGGTTGGTAACTGCGGTGATCTCCCTGGCATGGGTCAACAATCCTGCGATGAACCCGCCGGCCACCTTGGAGAGGCCGTACTCGGCGCCCTCCTCGTGGAAGGCGTTGTCGTCCCCCTGGAAGAGCGACAGGTGCAGGTGCATGCCCGACCCGTCGTACTCCTGCAACGGTTTTGGCATGAAGGTGGCATAGATGCCCTCCTCCATGGCGACTTCCTTGACAGCGAGGCGGGTGGTCAAGATGTTGTCGGCCATGGTCAGGGCATCGGTGTGGCGAAGATCCAGCTCATGCTGGCTCGGTGACACCTCGTGGTGGGAGAAAACGACGGGAATGCCGAGTTGCTCGAGGGCGACGATCGTGGAGCGCCGGTGCTCCTGGGCGACGTCGAGGGGGGTGAGGTCGAAGTAGCCGCCTCGATCGAGCACCTCGGGGTTCGGCCCCGAGTCGCGGAAATAGAAGTACTCGATCTCCGGTCCTACATAGAAACTGAAGCCCAGCTCCTGGGCCCGCTGCTGGTTGCGCCGCAATACATGACGCGGATCCCCGTCGAAAGGGACGCCGTCCGGGGTCACGATGTCGCAAAACATTCTGGCGACGCCGGCGTCGCCGCGGCGCCAGGGCAGGATCTGAAACGTCCTCGGGTCGGGCCTGGCCAGCATGTCGGCTTCATGGGCTCGTGAGAAGCCGTCGATAGCGGAACCGTCGAATCCCATGCCCTCTTCGAGGGCTACTTCGAGCTCGGCGGGGGTGATGGCAAAGGATTTGAGAAAGCCGAGCACGTCGGTGAACCACAGCCGGACGAAGCGGATGTCTCGCTCCTCGACGGTGTGGAGCACGTATTCCTTCTGGCGTTCCATAATCTCGCGACCTCCTGGATCGCCGCCATCGTACGGCCGTTGTGCCGCTGCGTCCGTCCGATACGGAATCTGTAACACAGCGTTCACATCGGCGTCGGGACCGCCAAGGGAGCCAGCCGGCACGCCGCCCCCTCAAAGCCCGAGATCTCTGTCAACGATCGCCGTTCGATCCCACCGGATCCAGTGCCCTCAGGTCCGCAACGTGCTCTTGGAACACAAACTCGGGATAGGCCTGCCCGCCGTGTTCTGATCGATCGAGGCCGATCCGTTCCTCCTCGGGGCTGACTCGCACCCCGACGGTCATGTCGATGAGCTTGAACACAATGAACGAGATGGCGAACGCCCAAGCGATGATCGCTGCTGCTCCAATCAGCTGGTCGACCATGTTGGCGTCGGGGCTGAACAGCGCCACAGCCAGCACCCCCCACAGCCCGGCGGTGCCGTGAACCGAGATTGCCCCGACTGGATCGTCGATCCCGATACGCTCGAGACCGATCACCGACCCCACCATGATCACGCCGGCGATCATGCCGGTGACGATGGCAAGGCCGAAGCCGACTGACGCCGTTCCGGCTGTGATGCCGACGAGGCCGGCGAGCACGCCGTTGATGGTGAACCCAACGTCGGGCTTGCCCGTCACCAGCCATGCGGTGAACATCGCCCCGACCGCCCCGCCGCATGCCGCAAGCGTGGTGGTGACGGCAGGAGTTGCGATATCGGCGCCGACCGCAGCGAGGGTCGATCCGGCGTTGAAGCCATACCAGCCGAACCAGAGGATGAACACGCCGAGGGCGCCAAGGGTGATCGAGTGGCCCGGGATCGGACGCGGCTTGCCGTCCCTGTCGTACTTGCCCATCCTTGGGCCCACCACGATCACGCCGGCCAGGGCGCAGGCGCCGCCGAGCATGTGGACCACCCCGGATCCGGCGAAGTCGAAGTAGCCGAGCTGGGCGAGCCAGCCGTCCGGGTTCCACACCCAATGCGTGACGATCGGATAGATCAGACCGGTGATGAACGGCGTGTAGATGAGATACGAAGTGAACTTCACCCGCCCCGCTATGGCCCCGGAGACAATCGTCGCCGCGGTTGCGGCGAACACGACCTGGAAGAACCACGCCGAAGCCTGCGAATTGTCGTTGAAGAAGAACAGATCGCCGTAGGCGAGGAACCCACCGAGGGTCGATCCTCCATAGGCAAGCGCAAACCCAAAGGCCCAGTAGGTGATGCCCCCCACCGAGAAGTCCATGAAGTTCTTCATGATGATGTTGCCGGCGTTCTTTGCCCTGGTGAACCCGGCCTCGACGAGGGCGAACCCCGCTTGCATGAACATGACGAGCATGGCTGCCACCACCAGCCATATCTCGTCCACCGCACCTGCTACCTCTGCCACGTCCGGTGTTTGTAAGGCGAACACAAAATCCTCCCTGACTGGTCGTCCCGGCCCCAGCGCAGGCCGTATCCTCGGTGGGCAAGCTACGACGGACGGATTTCGCCCCGGTAACCGCGGCGTTACACCTTGGCGACGGTTGTGTTACGTCCGTGTTACCGGCAGCGGCGTGTCCGGTGTGGCGACTCGGTATCCGCGTCGTGGTCCGAACGCAGGGCCGTTGCCTTGCCCAGGCGTAGGTGCAGGGTGCTCGGTTGATTGGCGATACCATGCGGCGCCATGACCGATCGCTCCACCGTTCTGGTGTCCGTGCATGGCTCCGACCGGCCGGGCATCACTGCATCGCTCATGGAGGTCCTCAGCGGCACCGGCGCCGATATCTACGACGTTGAACAGATTGTCGTCCGCGGCCGGCTCACGTTGAATGTCCTCGTCGGGGTGCCAGGAGAGCGGGCGAC
>CAXMPL010000072.1:0-7758 GCA_964195125.1 uncultured Kiloniellales bacterium
CGTCATGTCGCCACCGCGTTCGCGTAACAGTCGGAGCTGGTTGGCCTCGATGCTCTCGCGGATCTCGTCGTCGCTGAAGTCAGGAGGCTGCGGGTCGGGGAGGGTTGAATCCACCAGGCGAGCGTGTTGAGCATCGCGAAACGCCTGATGTCCGGGCGGGGTGGTGGTGTAGTGACCGTGACAGTCGATGATCATCGTCACCCATCTGCTTCCTGATCGACGTAGGTCAAGCCCATGGCGGCGAGGTCATCACGCATCTCATACAGGTCGAGACTCAGCTCTCCCTCGGCATACCGCGCCCGGTGTTCCACTTCCTGCTGCTCACGTGCCCTCGACGCCTCGAGCACCGTTTCGGCGTCCGGCTGCGGTACGACTACGACACCGTCGTCGTCTGCGACAACGACATCGCCAGGATGGACCGTGCACCCGGCGCATTCAATCGGACTATTGACACTGCCCAGGGTCTCCTTGACCGTCCCCTGGGCGGAGACGTATCTCGACCACACGGGAAACCCGATGCGCTGGAGATCACGGATATCACGGCAACCGGCGTCGATGACCAGGCCCCGCACCCCTCGTTGCAGCAATGCCGTGCCCAGTAGCTCTCCGAAGTACCCGGCGTCTGAGTGCGATACAGGCGCGACCACAAGGATGTCACCCTCACGGCATTCCTCGACCGCCACGTGGATCATCCAGTTGTCCCCAGGCGGAACGCTTACGGTCACTGCGGTCCCCGCGACGTGGGCACCCGGGTAGATCGGTCTCATGTACGGGGCGAGGAGACCCGTGCGACCCTGTGCTTCGTGCACGGTGGCAACACCGAGATCGCCGAAGGCGTCGGCCACCACCGCTGCGGTGCGTCTGATGTTCTGGACAACTACACCCATGGGTCCCTCCTCGTCGAAATCGGTCACATGGATACTCGCCGATCGGTACCCCGACGCGCCACTCGCCGCTTGGGGAGCCCGGGGTCCCTCACTCTTTGGTGCCTGTTAGCTTGTCACGAAACGAACGGCAGTCCCAAGCGACGGCCTGAAGCCCGCCGCCCGGATTCGATTGGTGCATCGAGGAGTGCGAGACGCAGCTGTGCCCGACCTGAGACTGAAGACCGTCACCCGTACCGCGGGGGCCAACGAAGCCCTCAAGGACGGCACCCTCACCCCACGCACCTTCGCCTTCGAGTTCGAAGAGGTGCCGGTGCTCCCACACGCCTTCCGGCGGATGGTTCGCGAGCTGGCGTACGACATCTGCGAGATGGCGTTCACAACGTATCTCGTTGCCAGGGCTCACGGCAAGCGGTTTACCGCTCTTCCCATCTTCCTCGTCCGCGCCATTCATCACGGTGCCATCGTCTACAACACGAAGGCCGGCGTCGGCAGCCCCGCGGACCTGGAAGGTCGGCGAGTGGGAGTAAACCGCGGTTACACGGTGACCACAGGCGTGTGGGCGCGCGGCATCCTGCAAGACGAGCTCGGCGTCGACCTGAGTCGGATTACCTGGTTGCTCTCTGGCGATGAGCACGTTGCCGAGTTCGAACCCCCCGGCAACGTGTTGCCGGCCCAGCAGGGAATCGATCTGGCGGAGATGGTGGCCACCGGTGCACTACCAGCAGCCATCGGCATCACAGTGGACCACCCCAACGTCGCGCCCCTGATTCCCGATCCGTACGAGGCGGGCTTCGAGGCCTTGCGCCGAAGTGGCTTGTACCCGATCAACCATCTCCTGGTGGTCAAGGACGAAGTTCTCGCTGCCCACCCGACGTTGGCCGAGGATGTGTTCGACACCTTTGCCGAGGCCAAAGGCCGCTATCTCGAGCGTCTCCGCGCTGGTCGAATCGCCGATCCGACCCCCGTTGACGAGCTGCACAAGCGGGTGATGGAGATTACCGGCGATCCGCTCCCCTATGGGATTGAGCCCAACCGGGCGATGATCGAACAGCTCATCGAATATGCAGTGGCACAGCGAATCCTCGAGCACCCTGTAGCGGCGGAGGACCTATTCGCCCGCAGCACCCGCCATCTGACAGCGTGACGGTGTAGGTCACCCGCAAGGCGCTCCGTCGACGGTGGGCGCCTGGTTAAATTTGAACACCGAGAGAGGGCTCAATGCTCGAACGAACGATTCCGCCACCGAACCGCAACCCGCATCCACCAACCCTGTTCACGCCGCCGCCGCACGCCACCAACGGCCACTGCCATGTCTTCGGGCCGGCCGATCGGTTTCCGTTCGCTCCCGACCGCGCCTACACCCCACCCGACTCCGGTTTCGACGAGCTCAAGGTGCACCAGGACCGGCTCGGGTTGTCCCGGGCGATTCTCGTGCAAGCCTCCTGCCACGGGACGGACAACTCGGCCATGGTCGATGCCCTCCGGCGTGGTCAAGGCCGATACGCCGGCGTTGCGCTGATCGACGACACCCACACCGCTGATGATCTCGCCGAGCTTCACGATGCCGGGGTGAGGGGCATTCGCTTCAACTTCGTCCAGCACCTGGGCGGAGCTCCTGACCCGGACCTTTTCTGGAGACAGGTCGAGCGGGTCGCACCGCTTGGGTGGCACATCGAGCTCCATTTCGATGCCAAGGATCTGTCGGCCAATGCCGACCTCTTCCAGCGACTTTCGGTGCCGTACATCATCGACGCCATGGGCCGGGTCGATGCCACCGCCGGCCTCGACCAGGAGCCGTTCCTATATCTGCTGCACATGCTTCGCTCCGACCACAGGGCATGGGTCAAGGTCTCCGGTGCCGAGCGCATCACCGACGGCGGCAGCCCGCCGTACGACGACGTCATCCCCTACGCCAGGGCGCTGATCGATGCCGCGCCGGACCGGGTGCTATGGGGCACCGATTGGCCGCATCCCAACGTCAAGCACATGCCGGACGACGGGGACCTCATCGACCTGCTCGCCGACCATGCCCCGGACGAGGAGACAAGAAACCGCATCCTGGTCGAGAACCCGGAGCGCCTCTACGACTTCTTTTGAGTAGCGCAGCGAAGTAGTAGAGCAGTAGCCAAGTAGAGCAGTAGCGAAGGCAGACACTGATCTACTGATCTCCTGATCTACCGATCTACCGATCTACCGATCTACCGATCGCCCACGGTCTGCTCCAGCCGGTCCAGAGTCTCCATCGTGGTCAGGGCCTGGGCGACGCTGGCGTTTGGCTCCCGGCCCTCGTCGATAGCGCCGAAGAACTCGCGATCCTGCAGCTCGATCCCGTCCATCGATATATGGCCTTCCGAGACGTCGATCGCCTCACCGTCCCCGGTGTCCAGGTCGTCGTAGCGAGCGACGTAGGTTCCAGTGTCACCGATGTAGCGGAACCACGAACCAAGGGGACCCTCGTTGTTGAACGAGAGGGCCAGGGTGCAGATCGCCCCGCTTGGGGTCCCCAGGCCGATGGTCATGTCCATGGCGATGCCAAGCTCGGCATGGATCGGGCCCTGCTGCGCCCATACCCGATCGGCGATCTCCCCGGTCTGATACTGGAACAGGTCGACGGTATGACAGGCGTGATGCCACAGCAGGTGGTCGGTCCAGCTGCGCGGCTTGCCAAGGGCGTTCGTGTTCTCCCGCCGAAAGAAGAACGTCTGCACAACGAAGTGCTGGATGGCGTACTCACCCGATTCGATCCGGGCTCGGACCCATTGGTGGCTGGGGTTGAAGCGGCGAGTGTGTGCCACCATCCCGACCAGCCCGGTGCGCTCCTGGGCGGCGACGATGGCCTCCGAATCAGCAAGGTTGTCCGCCATCGGGATCTCGATCAAGGTGTGCTTGCCCACCTCGAATGCGGCGATGGACTGAGCGGCGTGCATGCCGGTCGGTGTCGCCAGAATCACCGCATCGACACCGGTACGATCCAGGGACTCCCCTAGATCCAACGTCCAGTGTCGGATGTCGAACTCGGCGGCGAATTCCTTGGTGTCGGGCTCGAGTCGACCGACGACGCTGACCAACTCCACCCCATCGATGCGGGCAATGGCGGCAGCGTGTTTGCGCCCGATAGCGCCGGCGCCGGCGAGGACAACATTCATAATGGGAGACCTCCGTACTGCTCCGCCGCGGCGGCCATGGCGGATTCGGAAGCGGCAAGGTAGTCGAGCTCGGACTCCTGGATTCGCTGCCCGAACTCACCCTGATCCGGGAACTTGTGTAGCACCGTGGTCAGCCACCACGAGAAGCGGACCGCGTTCCATACCCGCTTCAGGGCGGTGTCGGAGTAGGCATCAAGCAGGTCCCAGGACCCGTTCCTGTAAAAGTCGGTGAGTGCGTTCGACAGGTAGTACACGTCGCTCACTGCCAGGTTGAGGCCCTTGGCCCCAGTCGGGGGAACGATGTGGGCGGCGTCGCCGGCGAGGAACAGCCGCCCGGATCGCATGGGCTCGGCGACGTAGCTGCGGATGGGTGCTATCGACTTCTCCACCGACGGTCCTTCCACCATCTTCTCGCCGAACTTGGGGGGCATGCGCAGCTTGAACTCCTCCCAGAACCGCTCGTCGGGCCAGTCATCGATGGTGTCCTCCAACGGCACCTGGACGTAGTAGCGGCTCAGCATCGGGGTTCGCACCGACGCCAGGGCGAAGCCGCGCGGGCTGTTGCAGTACATCAGCTCGGGGTAGGGCGGGGTCTCGGAAAGGATGCCGAGCCAGCCAAATGGGTAGTTGCGCTCAAACTCCTGCAAGCCGGGGATCACGGTGCGGCTGACCCCGTGGTAACCGTCGCAGCCGGCGATGAAGTCGGCGTCGATCCGGTGCTTCACACCGTCCTTGACGTAGGTGACGTATGGCGAATCAGTGGCGACGTCGCGGGGCATCACGTCGGCGGCCTCGTCGATGACGATGCCTCCCCTGGCTTCGATCGCCGAGTCCAGATCCGCCTGGATCTTGGTCTGTCCGTAGGCCATGAACGGCGTGCCCGTGTACTTCTCAACGTCGATGAGCAAGCGCTTGCCATCACCCCAAGTGACGGCGCTGCCCGGCCTGAGGGCCCCTTCCCGGTCCATGCGCTCGCCCACTCCCGCGTCACGGAGGATCTCGACCGTCCCCCACTCCAGGACGCCGGCGCGGACCCGAGCCAGCACGTGCTCCCGCGTCTGCCGCTCCAAGACGATGCTCTCAATCCCGTCGAGGTGGAGCCGCTGGTTGAGGAGCAGGCCCGCCGGACCGCCACCAACGATCGCTACCTGAGTCCGCATCTGAGACCCCCTCGTTTTCGGGATTAGCTCACGGTACCGAGTCTCCGCCGACCGCGGGAACTCCCTCTTCTGGAATCCGGCGCAGACTCTCGACGGTCGATCTGGTCATGACCGGGTCGACGCCAAGGATCTCGAGCAGCTGCGTGGCGGCTTCCATCTCCTCACGGCGGCGGGTGCTATGGGTAGCGGTGCTGGAGACCATCCTCACCAGCAGCTCCTCGTCGGCGTCGCCGACCACGTCGGCCACGTGCTCCCAAAACCACACGCCCTCACCGGCAGCCTCCGCAGTCCTGGTGGCCTCGATGAGCACTGCGGTCAGGCCCTTCATGAACACGCTCCTGATCAGCTTGCGCGTCGCTGCGGTGCCCGCTGCGTCCCCCACCACCTCGACCTGTGCCCCGAACGAATTGACGGCCTCGGCATAGGACACAGCCCCCGCACCGGAGGCGTAGGAGGGGGTAGCCAATCCCCGTCCCGGCACCGGGGCCATCAGCGCCACGTCGGCGAATCGCAGCCCACGCAGGGTGGCGGTGTCGTTGAGATCCTCTTTCAGCGACGGCGGTGCCGTGGACAGATCGGCGTAAATGGTTCCACGTGCGATCGCATCCCACGCCTGGGCGATGGCGGCCTGGGCATCGACCGCAGCCGTGATTGCCATCACCAAGTCGCTGCCCAATACCGCGGTCTTCGGATCGCCGTACCGCTCCACTCCTTGGGGCGTCGCCACATCAGCGGGGTCGTAGCCACGTACGACCGCACCCGCCCCCGCAAGGTCGGCGGCGATCAGCGACCCTGCCTCGCCCAACCCAAACACGGTCACGGTGCGGTTCACGTCACCCATCGTTGGGGTCGCTCACAACGAGGACGGAATCGGTCACTCGGTCAAGCTACACAGGTGGAAAATCATTGACAATCAGCCAAATGCTGACCGAGGGGCCGGCCGCTACAATGCTGCGCGAAGCGGCGGCTGCGAGAGGCACCCATCCATGGCAAGAGCCCACCGCGAATACGACGACATCCCCGGTACCTATGTGTTCGACGCCGAACACCACCGCAAGGGTTATCACCTGAACATGTTCGGCATGTCGCTGAACGACCCGAAGAATCGGGCGAAGTTTGCGGAGGACGAGGAGGCCTACCTCGACCAATGGGAACTCACCCCGGAACAGCGGCAAGCCGTGCTCGATCGAGAGTGGCTCGAGATGCTCCGACTCGGAGGAAACATCTACTACACCTTCAAGATCGCCGCCTTCGACGGATTGAAAATGCAGAACGTCGGTGCAGCCATGTCGGGAGTCACCGAGGAGGAGTTCACGCAAATGATGATCGACGGCGGACGCAGCCCCGATGGCTGAGATCCTCTACGGCGTCGCCACCTCCCATGTGCCGGCGATTGGCGCTGCCATCGACAACGGCAGAGAAGAGACCCCCTATTGGAAACCGCTGTTCGAGGGCTACGAAGGGGCTCGCAAATGGATGGCGGACGCCGACCCAGACGTCCTCATCCTTGCCTACAACGATCACGCCTCGGCATTCGATCTCGATCTGATCCCTACCTTCGCCATCGGCGTGGCGGAGGAGTTCCCCATCGCCGACGAGGGCTACGGACCGCGTCCCATTCCGCCCGTCCCCGGTCACCCCGATCTTGCGTGGCACCTGGCCGAATCGTTGATCCTCGACGAGTTCGACATGACCATCGTCAACTACCTGCCAGTCGATCACGGCCTCACGGTCCCGCTGTCCATCTTGTACGGGAAGCCGGAGCGGTGGCCGGCGAGAGTCATCCCCTTGTCCGTGAACGTCATCCAATACCCGCCGCCAACCGGTAGGCGATGCTTTGCTCTTGGCCAGGCGATCCGTCGCGCCGTCGAGTCGTACCCCGATGGCGAGGATCTGAAGGTTGCCGTATTGGGCACGGGCGGGATGTCCCATCAGCTCCAGGGAGAACGGGCGGGGTTTATCAACACGCCGTTCGACACCGCCTACCTCAATCGGCTCGCCGACGACGCTGAGGCCTTGACCGAGATCTCCCACACCGAGCTGCTGCGGGACGCCGGGTCCGAAGGCATCGAGTTGGTGATGTGGCTGATCATGCGGGGAGCGTTGAGCAGGCAGGTGCGCGAGGTACATCGCCACTATCACGTGCCGGCATCCAACACCGCAGCCGGGCTCATCATCTTCGAGGGGAGCGAAGCCCTGGTCTCAATGTAGGCCGTAGTGCTTCAAGGCAAGGTGGCTGCCCATGCCGCCGCGTGGTAAACCCCTCTGAACGGGGCGTTCAGTACCGCTTGCCGGCGATAAGAGCACGTCGGTAAGGTTGTCACCGACTTAGTCCGGGTCGGCGGAGCCGCGCCAGTGGTACGCGGCAGAGGGTGAACGGATCCTTCAACAGGAGGCAATCATGACTATCAAACCTTGGAAATCGAGGCTGCTCGTCGTATTCGCTGTTTTCGCCGTCTTGGCGGCGGCGTGTAGCAGCACCGACGACACCACTACGACGACTGAAGCGGCGGCGCAGGCGACCACGACGACCGCCGCAGCCACAACGACGGAGCCAACCGAGAC
>CAXMPL010000073.1:0-12956 GCA_964195125.1 uncultured Kiloniellales bacterium
ATCACCTGCGGTTGGGGCTCGGTGACCCAGCTGCCGTGCTTATCGTCGACAAATACGTCAGCGCCGACAACGGCCTCGTTGAGCCACTCGTTCACTGCATCGGAGGCAGCCTCGTCGACAAGGGTCTGTCTCAGCTCTTCGAGGGGTGTTGTGGTGCGCGACGCAACGAGAATGACGTGGTACCCGAAGTCGGACTCGACCGGCCCGAAGGCTTCCCCGATTTCGGCCTCCATTGTTGCTTCTGCGAACTCCGGGACATAGCCGCTGGCCACCGCGCAACCAAGGTCGCCCCCGACGGCTGCACTGCCGTCGATCGAGACCTCGGCCGCGATCGTGACGAAGTCCTCTCCGGCGTCGAGCCGCCCAAGGACCTCGTCAGCCTCGTCTGCGGTCTCGGTCAGGATGTGTGAGGCGCAGACCTCGGTCCATTGCTCAGGAGACTCGTCGAGATCGCGCTGGGCGTCCTCGAGCGTCGGCTCGTCGAGCGTTTCGACAAAGGACTCGTGCAGGCTCTGTTCGATGATGATCTGGGTCACAAGCTGGCGAAGGCCGTCCTGTGAGACGTTCTGCTGCACCAGGAACGTCTCGATTTCGGTAAATCCGCTCCCGAGGACGAGCTCACGAGTTTCCAGGTCGATCTGGTCCTCGGTTGGTTCGATGCCGAACTCGTCCGCCGCGCGCTGGTTGATGGCCCCCCACTGGATGAGGACGCCGAGGTAGGTGGCGAACTGCTCGGGTTGCCTATCGAACTCGTTGACTTGGTACAAAAGGCCCTCGACGTCTCCGGTCGTGATGTCGGCTCCGTTGACCGTCGCCGCTACCGAGTTGCCTCCGCCGCCGCAGGCGGCGATGAGGAGGGCTCCGCCGGCGATTGCGATCGTGAGTCGTCTCATAGCTCGGACCTTCCGCTGGTCGAGCCCAGAGGATATGGCGTCTTTCAGAAAACCAGCTCACCGGAATCATGAGAATCGGCTAAAAAGCCGCGAGTCCCAAGACACAAGTCGCAAGTCGCAAGTCGACCGACTCGTGTCACGCGATCATCAACGCATCCCGCAGCACGGCGACCCGATCGGGGTCTACCCGAAAATACGCCCAGCGACCTCGCTGCTCTCGAACCAGCAGGCCGGCGTCGGCCAGAATCGCCAGGTGGTGGCTGACGGTCGGCTGGCTCCGCCCAATCATGTCCACGACATCGCAAGCGCACAGCTCACCGTCCGAGGCAGTGGCGACGAGACTCAATAAGCGGAGCCGCACCGGATCCGCTAGCACCTTGAAGGCCGCCGCCAGCTCGTCGGCCTCGGTGTGGTCGAGCGGCTCGACAAGCACCGGCTCGCAGCAGGGCTCTATGACTCTGACATCCATGAAACTCATCCTAACGATGTATTGACAACTGTCTATATGAGAGATTATCATATCGATGGCGGTCTATATGGTGAATGAGGAGGAACAGTGGCTGATCGAGATCTGCGCGAAATGGTCCGGCAACGGTATGCAGACGCGGCACAGAACAGCCGTGTTGACGGCTGTTGCGACGAGTCGGGCTTCGGCTCCCAGTTGTACCTGGCCGAGGACGTGGTCTCGCTCCCCGACGGTGCCGCATTGACCAGTCTGGGCTGCGGGAATCCGACGGCGGTCGCCGATTTGCGCCAGGGGGAGACCGTGCTCGACCTGGGGTCGGGGGCAGGCATCGACGTGCTGCTCTCGGCGCAGCGGGTGGGAGCGACAGGATTCGTCTACGGGATCGACATGACCGACGAGATGCTGGATCTCGCCCGGGACCATGCCGCCGAGGCCGGTGTCGACAATGTTGAGTTCCGTAAGGGGCTCATCGAGGAAATCCCCCTCGACTCCGAGACGGTCGATGTGGTGATCTCCAACTGCGTGATCAATCTTTCCCCTGACAAGGGGGGCGTGTTCTCGGAAATGTTCAGGGTCCTCCGGCCGGGGGGGCGGCTCGGCATCGCCGACGTAGTGGCCGAAGACCAGCTGAGCGCGGAGGAACGCGTGGAACGAGGGAGCTGGGTCGGGTGCATCGCAGGGGCCTTGTCGTTCGACGAGTACGAGGACGGCCTGGCCGCCGCCGGCTTCGAGGAAATCTCCATCAAACCGAGCCATGCCGTCGCCGATGGGATGCATTCGGCAATCATCCAGGCGCATAAGAGCGCGCACCGGTAGGTGGTAGTAGATCAGTAGATCAGTCTCTGCCTTCGCTACTGCGCTACTTCGCTACTGCTCTACTAATTCGCTACTGCGCTACTTGGCTACTGCTCTACTGATCTGGGGCCTAGCCCGCGACGGTCAGCCGATGCTCGTCACCGCCGGGCAATCCGCGAACCGCGGTCTCGACCACCGCAGGACGGTCTGGCTCGGCGCCGCCTGGGGCACGGTCGGCGAGCTTGCCGACCTGTGGAACGAGACGACTCTCCCACGAGCCAACTGCACTGTTGTAGCCCTTGACCACGGTGTTGAGCTTCTTGCCCACGTCCGCCATGTGCTTGGCGAACGTGGCGAGCCGCACCTGGAACTCCTTGGCGTCGGCAACGATGAGCCTGGCCTCCTCTAAGGCGCGGTGCTCACCGATCGCCTGGGCGGTGACCCCGAGCAACGCCAGCAATGTCACGGGCCCTGCGAGCAACACGCCCTGACGCCTGACCTCGTCGAAAAGACCGGGCCGGGCACGCATCGCCTCTACGTACAGCCCTTCCTCTGGCACGTACATCACGATGAATCCCCCGGTCGCCGCGGAGTGATAACCCCGGCTCTTCAGGTCCCGCGCCATTCTCACCAGTGTTTGGCCGTGCTCTCCCATCAGCCTCTCCCGCTCGTCGGCACTCTCCGCGGCGCAGGCGTCCCTGAACCTGGCAATGGGGAACTTGGCATCGATGACGATGCGCCGGCCGTCCGGCAGGTTGATCACGCCGTCGGGACGCCCGCCGTCGCCCCCTGTCGCAAGGTTCAACTCGTAATCCCGGCCCTCGATGAGGCCGGCATGCTCGAGCGCTTGCCGCAACGACAGCTCGCCCCATCCGCCCCGGCCCTGAGGGCTGGCGAACACCTCCGTCACCCCATCGATGCGGCGGTCCACCGATAGCAGCCTGGCGTCGAGATCTCCCTGCATCCGCGCCAGACGTTCCAGCACGTCGCTATTGAGACCAGGCGGAAGCTCGATGCCGCATCGCCGCTCAGCAGCCAACTGCATCCCGAGCACCACCACTGCGCCAACCAACACTGCCCCGACAAGCGCGGCCGCCGCCGCTACCAACATCACCGTCATCGCGCTCCTCCTTTCGGACAGGTTCGTACCAGTGCATGGTGCCACCAGGGTGTGACAGATTCGCTCCGGTGCTCCCAAACCCCTTATCTGGAAGGCTTCACACCGTATCGGTCCGCGCCGAGCAGGCAACGTCCAGGAATAGCCGAGATCGCCCTACGGTTCATGGAAAGCTCAGACACAAGACACAACACACAAGACGCAAGACCTGCGGCTTATTGAAAGGTAGAACCACATGGCCGACCTCACAACGACGACGCTGCCGGTGCTCCCGCTGCGCAGCGGTGTCGTCTTCCCGCACATGGTCGTAACTGTCACAATCGAGTCCGACGAAGCGAAGCGCGCCATCGCTGCCACCGAGAACAGCGGCGGTCGCCTCCTGCTCATCCCCCAGCTCGACGGTGATTACGCCAGGGTGGGCACCATTGCCGAAATCCAAGAGGTTGCGACCGGGGAGGGCACAACGGCGCTCATCTCCGGAGTAGCTCGCGCCAGCATCGGAGCAGGCCAGCCAGGTACCACCGATGTCCTGTGGGTCGAGGCGATGCCAGTTGAGGAACCACACGACCACGCCCCGGAGACCTTGGAGCTCGCCGACCAGTTCCGAGCCGTCGTCAGCGAGATCCTCGAACTTCGCGGGATAGGAGAGGTCGCCGACCGGTTGCTCGGAGCCGACGACCCTGGCCAGCTCGTCGACCTCTCGGTCCACTCCCCCGATCTTTCCAGCGCCCAGAAGATCGAGCTGCTCGAGACCATCGACGTGCACGAGCGCGTCGAGCGAGCACTCGACATGATGAACACCGTGCTTGCCGACATCACGCTGCGCCGGAAGGTCCGCGACGACGCCACGGAACGTATCGACCGCACCCAGCGCGATTACCTGATCAGGCAGCAGATGGAATCCCTGCGGGCCGAGCTTGGTGAGGAAACCGGCACGGTGATCGATGAATACCGCGAGAAGCTCGCCGACGCTTCGATGCCTGAATCCACCGCCGAGGCGGTGGAGCGCGAGATCGACCGGCTGGAGCGCATGAATGATCAGAGCCCAGAGGTCGGATGGATCCGCACCTGGCTCGACACCGTGTTCGACCTGCCGTGGGGCACTCGAACCACGGACAACCTCGACCTCGGCGACGCCCGATCCGTGCTCGACGCCGACCACACCGGTCTCGAGGACGTCAAGGAGCGCATCGTCGAGCATCTGGCCGTGCGCAAACTGCGCAAGGAGCGGGGCGTCGACGACACCGATAACGACCGTAGGGGTGGGGGGGCGATTCTGCTGCTCGTCGGCCCGCCCGGGGTAGGAAAGACCTCGCTCGGCGAGTCTGTGGCGCGGGCGCTCGGACGCGAGTTCGTCAGGGTCAGCCTTGGAGGCATCCGTGATGAAGCCGAGGTCCGCGGTCACCGGCGCACCTATGTCGGTGCCCGACCTGGCCGAATCGCACGAGCGCTCACCGACGCCGGTTCGATGAACCCCGTGTTCCTACTCGACGAGATGGACAAGGTGGGATCGGACTGGCGGGGCGACCCGTCGTCTGCGCTGCTCGAGGTGCTTGACCCAGCCCAGAACCACACCTTCCGCGACCACTATCTCGAGTTCGACCTCGATCTCTCGGACGTGTTGTTCATCGCCACCGCCAACGTGATCGAAACAATCCCCGGGGCCCTCCTCGATCGCACCGAGGTGATCCGGCTGGACGGCTATACCGACCAGGAGAAGGTCGAAATCGCTCGCGACCATCTGCTGCCGCGGCGCCTGTCAAGTGTCGGCCTCGAGCCTGAGGAAGTCACCGTTTCGGATGAGGCGATGGCGGCGATCATCGAGAGCTACACCCGCGAGGCCGGAGTGCGCGGTCTGGAACGCATGCTCGACAAGTTGGCCAGGAAGAGCGCGATGAAGATCGCCACCGATGATACGGACACGGTGAACGTCACCGAGGTAGACCTGGTCGACCTGCTGGGTAAGCCAACCGTGTTCAGGGACGAAGCAGGCGAACGAACGCGCGTACCAGGAGTGGCAACGGGCCTCGCCGTGACCGGGGCGGGCGGCGATGTGCTTTTCGTCGAGGCCTCCGTCATGCCAGGTAATCGGGAATTGACCGTGACCGGCCAGCTGGGTGACGTCATGAAAGAGTCGGCGGAGATCGCCCTTTCCTACGTGCGGTCCAACGCTGAACAGCTCGGCATCGACCCCGAGCAGCTCGACCGCGCCATCCATCTGCACGTTCCCGCGGGAGCGATCCCCAAGGACGGCCCATCCGCAGGGATCACCATGACGACGGCGCTGGTCAGCCTGTTCACCGAACGCAAGGTGAAGGACACGATCGGCATGACCGGTGAGCTGACCTTGCAAGGGCGAGTCCTCCCGATCGGAGGCGTCAAGCAGAAGGTGCTCGCCGCCCACCGGGCTGGCCTCACCGAGGTGATCCTCCCGACACGCAATGCCGACGATCTCGACGAGCTCCCAGAATCGATCACCGAAACAATGGCCTTCCACCCGCTCGACGACATCTCGACGGTCCTCGAGATAGCTTTGGAAGAGGGCTAGGTCGAGGGAAACGTATTACGTATTACGAATGACGTAGGTTTGAGTAGAGCGGTCGCGAGCCGCAAGCTACGAGCTCTTGCTCGCGACTCGCGACTAGCACTCAATGATCCGGGCCTGGTCCCAAGCCGAGCTTGGCGTGCATCGCACCCATGCAGTGGCCCATCACGACGGTGAGGCCGCCGTCGGCGGCTATCTGAGCCGCCTCTTCTGAGATGATCCCCACCTGGAGCCAAAGAACGTTGGCGCCGATCTCGACCGCGTTGGCAGCGATCGCCGGTGTCTCATCCGCAGGGCGGAACACGTCGACGACGTCGACCTGCCCAGGGATGTCGAGCAGGGTGGGATATGCCTTCTCCCCGAATACCTCGTCGCGACCGGGATTCACTGGGATGATCCGATAGCCCTGATCCTGGAGGTAGGCCGGGACCACCTGGGCCCGCTTCGTCGTGTCCGGGGAGGCACCAACGACGGCGATTGTCTCCGTCTCGGCGTAGATGCGTCTCAGCTCATCGAGCGGCGGCCGGGTCTTCATCTCAGGCACAATGCACTCCTTAATACGGTAGGCCGGGGAGGGTGTAAATGTCCGCCCGGTCGAGCAGGGCGAACGCTCCCAGGATCGCAGCGGCCACGCCAACAAGCCCGAGCACTGCCTGCAGCAATACCATCCACGACGACGCCTGGAAGTGATAGTCGCGTCCCGCGGCGCTCAACATCGCGATGGCAAGCACGATGCCGCCTACCAGCAGCAGCGTGGGTCCGAGTAACGGCGACACCCCGGACATGTCCAACGTGACAAAGATCAGGGAGACTTCCCCGTTCTCCGGCGCCACTGACAGCCAGAGGCCGGTTGTTGCGGTGAGTATCCCGACCATGCCGAAAAACCACATAGTCAGGTGGCTGCCGGCATCGGTGTCGTGCGCTTCGACGGAGCGAGCCGGTCCATAGCTCATGACGCCAGCGCCTCCCTCTCCCAACGATTCACCGACGGGAGCATAGGACAGCGCTTTGCCTCAGCGGCTATCGACCGGTCGGCATGGTGACGGGGTTATCGTCGCAGGACTTGGTGCGGAGCCTCTTAGGCGCGGCGTGGGCCGACGCCCTACATAGCCGGTTGGTCGCCAATCCCGCCGCCCAGCGGGTCGGGTCCGTACTGATTCGGGCCACCGGTCCCAGCAAGGAACCCGGTCTCGACCAGCGCCCAGATTCCCCCGATGACCGGGACGAGACCGATCAGCACCCACCACCCCGACTTGTCACGGTCGTGCCAGCGTTTGATGGAGATGGCAAGGCTGGGCCAGATCATGGCGATGTAGGCAAGACCGAGCAGCGCTCTCAATGCACTCGAATCGATGGCGAAGAGGGCGAAGATCACGATGTATGCGACAATGAGAGCCCCAACGCCCGACCAGAACTTGGCTCGATTGATCCTTCCGTCGAATCGGAATAGCAGGTACTGCCAATCGATGTCGCCCATGGATACTCCCCTCGTAGACGTCGGCTCAGCGTAGCCGCCGCCCCGTTTGGATCCTGGTTTTTAGACAGCCGCCACATAGGCTCTCGTCTCCAGGAGAGACAACGCCGAGGCACCCGACATGAACAACATCACGGTCAAATACCTGTCGGCCGTCCACACGGCCATATACCGGGTGACCGGAGGCATCATCGGTCGCCGGTTCGTGCGCAACGACATGTGCCTGTTGACCACAACCGGACGCCGCACCGGTAAACGGCATACCGTGCCACTGCTCTATCTCCGCGACGGGGCCTCGGTGGTAGTCATCGCCTCCTACGGCGGGCGGCGCCACCATCCACAGTGGTACCAGAACCTGGTGGCGGAGCCTGCGGCGGAGCTCCAGATCCTGGACAAGCGGCTCCAGGTCACCGCCCGCACCGCTGACCCCGCGGAGCGGGCCCAGTGGTGGCCGCGGATCGTCACCGCCTACTCCGACTACGCCGTCTATCAGTCCAGGACGGACCGCGAGATCCCGATCGTGTTCCTGACCCCCGGGAACGCAACACCGACCGCATAACGTCCCATCCTCATGCCGAACCGACTGATGATCATGATGACCGTCCTTCTGGCGGCCTGTGGTGCGACCTCCATTCCCGATCCAGGCGCCGACCAAATCGTGATCGTCATCGAATCGAGTGGAGGGTGTGCTCAGCTTGGTCCGAACTGCGCCAGGACGATCGTCTACGGCGACGGAACCGTTGAAACCCATCGTATCGGGCCCGCCGGACCGGAACTCGGCGACACCGGCGCTATCGCAGTCGATCTCGTGGTTGACCTGCATCGGACCGTCGTCATGACCGATCTCGCTGCGCTCCGGACCCGCCTCCCCGAAGGTCAATGCCTCGGATGTGTTGACGGGATCGACACCTCGATGACGTTCTTCGCAGGCGACAAACAGAAAGTCTTCAGCAGCGTCGATGTCGAGCTCGACCCCATCGAGCCGGTTTTCGAGGCGGCGTGGGCGGTGGCCGATGCGGCCCGCGCCGCCACGGAGATCCCGATCGTCGCCCGCTGAACCTGGCACTACAGGTCGTCGCCCACGTCTTCGTTCAGGTCCGCGCCCGACCCGTTCTGATCGGCGCCGATCGCCTCGTCGCTCATCTCGATCCGCAACAACAAGAGGCTCCGCAAATATGGCGTGATCCGGTCTCTGTCAGCAAAAGGCATTTGCGGAACCTCTGGCCCGAGCGGCCCGCCGCGCAGCGGCAAGAGCGAGAAAATGGCTCCACTACTGTCGAGACAACCGAACAGCTATCGGCGCGCGCTCTAGGAAAATGCCGGCCAACCTGACGCCCGAGTACAAGAAAGCGGAAGCGGCCTACCGGCGCGCCGCAGATCCCCAGGAGCGGCTCGACCTGCTGGGTGACATGCACAGGGCGATCCCGAAGCACAAGGGGACCGAACACCTCAGAGCGGAAATCAAGACCAAGATCAAGGAGCTCCGCAAGGAGCTCGCCGCCCCATCCAAGGCAGGGTCCAGGACCGGCCCGGCAACTTACATCCATACCGACGGCGCGGCTCAAGTGGCGATCGTCGGCCCGCCGAACACGGGCAAGTCGACGTTGCACGCTGCTCTCACCGGATCGCATACCCAGGTCGGCGCTTATCCCTTCACCACCCAGTACCCCGAGCCTGGCATGCTCACCGTCGACGATGCCCACCTCCAGCTCGTCGATCTTCCCCCCATCTCACGACAGCACCCGATCCCGTGGATGGGGAACACCCTTCAGTCCGCCGATGGTGCCATGCTCGTGGTCGATCTCAGCCAACCCGGCTGCGTCGAGGCCCTCATCGAGGTGCGAGAGGCCCTCACCGAGTTACGGGTCACGCTCAACACGTCGTGGGATCCGGACCGACCGTCAATGAACGACGATCCCTTCACGCTCGACATCCCAACTCTGCTCGTCGTGAGCAAGATCGACCTCGTCGCCGATGTGGAAGGCGAGCTCGACGCCTGTCGCGAGCTCGCAGACATCCACTTCCCCGCGCTCGCTGTCTCTGCGACAACCGGTGTGGGGCTCGATGAGATCGGGCCATGGCTGTTCAGAAACCTCAAAATCGTCAGGGTGTACACCAAGGTGCCCGGCAAGGACGCCGACATGAAGCGTCCCTACGCCGTACGCCATGGAGCGACGGTCGGCGATGTCGCACGCCTCGTCCATCGCGACCTGGCGACATCGTTCCACCACGCCCGAATTTGGGGGTCGGACGCCTACGACGGCCAGCAGGTGGGCAAGGACCACGTGGTCGAGGACGGAGACGTGTTGGAGATCAGCACTAAGTAGCAAGTACCAAGTAGGAAGTAGCAAGTACCAAGTACCAAGTTCCCAGTTCCGAGGCGGCTCGTTTCCTCCCCTTTTGGGGGAGGTGGCCGAGGCCGAAGGCCGAGGACGGAGGGGGCTTCACCAGGAACCTGATCCAGAAGGAAAGCCCCCCTCCCCGCCTGCGGCGGTACCACCCAAGAGGGGGAGAAACAGACCCCACATGGCCATTTCCTCGCCTTTCGGGGGAGGTGGCCGAGGCCGAAGGCCGGTGGCCGGCGGCCGGTGGCCCAGTTGCCAGTTGCCGGCAATGATGCGGGCTCGCGACTCGCGACTTGCGACTTGCTAGGAGCTCAATCCCAAGAACTCGTTCATCCACTCCTCATCGACGTGTCCCCACCGATCCTCGTATGGCACTCCGGGTGCTACCCAAACATGGAGCATCTCGCCGGTGATCGGGATGTTGAACGAACCGAGGGGACACACTCCGTAGGGCGACAACAATCCAGCGAGAGCGACCGGGGTGAGCGAGAAACAAACGTTCTCGTGGCTGTGCCAGACGGTGATCGGGCCGCCGATCCTGGGGCCGGGATCGGACAGGCCGTCCATTTCGAACATGACGCCGACAAGCACAGGGCCATCGGTGGCTCGGGCATAGATCAATGACTCCGGGTACTCAGGATCGAGGATGCGCCCGTCGCCTACTAGGCCCGGGTTCTGGGCGTGATAATCAGTGCCGACGATCTCGCCTACCTGATAGCCGGCCGCCCTCGCCACCGCGGGGTCGCGGTACCGCTCGACGCTGGCCAGCAGCGAGGCGTACACGGCGTCCGCCGCCGCCTGCTCCTCTTCAGTCGCCTCGAGACGATCGATGTATGGGACCACGGTGCCGGGCTCCGGAAACTCCCCTCCATGGTGGCCACCATCTGCTCCGGCGGTGGCGAAGGCACCGATCCAGGCTGCAACCCCGGTGAGGACCACCAGCGTCACCACTCCGGTCGGGGCGAGGCGGCGGCCGGCGGAGGCGGCGACCAGAGCGAGCGCGAACAGCTCGAGGAGCTTCGTCGCCATCGACAACTGATCCGCAGGGGCACCGAGGAACCAGAAGCCCACGATCGAGCCGACTATGACCATCACCGCCCATCTCGTTCTGCGCCCGGAAAGCAGCCAGCGGGCTGCGAATCCGAGCAGGACCGCTCCGCCTAGGTACGCCGCGCGGTACGGGGACGGCTCGTGGGTGACCGCGAGGATGAGGTGGATCGTCGCCGAAGACGCCACCATCCATACCGCCACCCGGCGCGGGAGAGTGAGCGCGTCGTAGTCATCGATGCCGCGCATCGCCCACACCCTGTCCCTTTGGGCCGATCGCCGCACGAACCGGACGGCAGCCCACAGCAGCAGCGGTAGCACGATGAGTGTGACGGCGGCGAGTGCGTGCTCATCGATCACGGTGTACAACGGGTTGCCCACCTGATCCCCCAGCTCGAACCCATCGAACACCGAGCCGGCGCCGTCATCCGGGGGGCGGATCGGGTCGGCTCGGCGCACGAGCCACATCATGTCACCACTTCCGCAGCGAGCTTCTTCGGGAACCAATCACGGGTCTTCCGCAGCAACGCCAGCACAACGGCAGGGGCGAGGATGGTGGTGAGGACCGGCATCAGACCGGCCTGCTGATTCAGGATCGCCGCCAATCCAAGGTTGATCCCCCCGACGACCAGTACCAGCGATTCGGCGACCATCGTGAGACGACGTGCCCAGCGGCGCCCCCTCCGCAGCCCGCGGGCGCCGGCAAATGCAAGAACCGATCCCGCGCCGGTGATGATGACGACGGGAAGGAGCACACCACCCTGGAAGGCGTTGAATAGGAGGGCCTCGATGAGCGACAGGACGGTGATGCCGCCCTGGATCAAGACGATTGCCCAGACGATGTCGATGAGTTCGCGGTGTCGATCCATAGGGCCAGCGTGTCACGCCCGGATGAGCACCCGATGGGCCGCCGATGAGAGGACGGTGAGACTTGAGTCGCGAGTCGCGAGTCGCGAGTCGCGAGTAGGACCTTCGGACTCGCGACTTACTCTGCCAGCGGCAGGGTGACCGTAAAGACTGCGCCCCCACCGTCGCGGTTCTCCGCCGAGATCGACCCGGAATGAACCTCAACGATGGCACCGGCAATAGCGAGCCCGAGGCCGAAGCCCGGACCGCTCCGAGCAGCGCCGGCTCGGTAAAACCGATCGAAGATCCGGCCTAGCTCCTCTTCTGAGACGCCGGGACCATCATCGGTCACCTTGATGGTTGCCGTGCCGTCGCCCTTGGTGACGGTGAGGCCGATCGCACCGGCGCCGTGCCGGTCGGCATTGTCGAGGAGGATCCGCACCAACCGGGTCAACGAGTCCTCGTCGCCATCCACCACCGGCGCCCCTTCGACCAACACCGCAAGCCGTCCGTCGAGGTGTCGCGAGGTACGGCGGATATCAACGACCAGCGGGCCAAGCGCCACCGGTGAGAACTCAGGCATCGCTCCCGAGTCACCGCGGGCCAGGGTCAGCAGATCATCGACAAGCCTGCTCATACGGTCGGCCTCGGCGGCGATGTCTTCGATGGCCGCAACACGATCAGGCGTGGTCACATCGGCGCGCAACAGGAAGCCGGCATTGGTCCGGATCGTGGTCAGCGGGCTGCGCAGCTCATGCGATGCGTCGGCAACAAAGCGGCGTTGGGATTGGAGACTGCCTTGGAGCTGATCGCGGGTGCGCTGCAACCGCTCCAGCATTGCGTTGAAGGATGCGGTGAGCACTCCAACCTCATCGTTAGCGCTCTGCGGGGGGAGCGTCCGGGTCAGGTCTCCGGTGCGGCCGATCTCGTCGGTGGTGGCGGCGAGCGTCTTCAACGGGCGAAGCGCCCTGCCGCTCACCACCCAGGCGACCACCGCGGCGGCGAGAAGCGTGATGAAGGCAAAGACGACCAGAAAGCCGCGGAAGCCGCTCACCTGCTCCTCAACGACGCGGGTGGTCTGCCCTGCGGCGGCGACGCCGGTGCCCTGGGTCGGGTGGGACCAACGTTGTGCCTGGTATCGGATGGTGCCGATCGTGGCTTCGGACGATCCGGTGTCCAGGGCCTCGACCACCATGGCCGCCGGCAGCCGTGGTGGTTCACCATCAACGAGGGCAGTGGTGTAGCGGACGCTTCCATCCTCATCGGAGATGACGATGAACGGTTGATCCGACGTCGTAGCCTCGGCAACGATCGGGGAGACCGCCGTGTCCGGTGCGCCGTCTGACGCCTCGAAGGAAACAACGGCAGCCCTGGCGAGCCCGGTCAGAAGCTCGTCCTGGTCCTCTTCGATTCCGGGTCCAACGATGC
>CAXMPL010000074.1:0-1680 GCA_964195125.1 uncultured Kiloniellales bacterium
CAACTCGAAGTGTCCAGAGGCGGGGATGGCCCGGTGCACGCACTGGATCAAGCCCTTCGGGCCGCCCTGGAGCCGGTCTATCCCGAGCTGAAAGAAATGCACCTTACCGACTACAAGGTGCGTGTTCTCGACTCAGCGGATGGCACCGCGGCGCGAGTGCGGGTGTTGATCGAGACCTCAGACGGCAAACGAGATTGGGGCACGGTTGGCATCCACCACAACGTCATCGAAGCCTCGTGGGAGGCCATGCGCGACGGAATCGTCGTCGGGCTCCTCAACGCCGGTGTGGCACCACAAGAGGCTCCGCAATAGGGCGCATTCCCGGTCCATCGCTGAGACCATATGCGGAGCCGTGGCCCGAGCGGCCCGCCGCCGCAGGCGGCAAGAGCGGGGAAAATGGCGCTCCGCAATAGGGCGCATTCCCGGTCCATCGCTGAGACCATATGCGGAGCCGCTGACGGAGGGGGAGCAAAGATCGCGACTTGCGACTTGTGCCTCGCGACTCTCTACATCCCGATATTCATCACGGCGCCGGTCTCGGCCGAGCCGACAAGCGCGGCGTACTTGGCCAAAGCCCCCTTCGTGTATCGCGGCTCTGGCGGCTGCCACTGCTGGTGACGGCTGGCCAGCTCGGTTTCGTCGACAAGGAGATCGGCTCGCCGGTTGGGAACGTCGATCCGGATCGGATCCCCCTCTGCGACCAATGCGATCGGGCCGCCACGAGCCGCCTCCGGCGCCACGTGACCGATGCACAGGCCGGTGGTCCCCCCGGAGAACCGGCCGTCTGTGATCAGCGCAATGTCCTTGCCGAGCCCAGCTCCCTTGATGCCGGCGGTGATCGCCAGCATCTCTCGCATGCCGGGGCCGCCGTTGGGCCCCTCGTAGCGGATCACCAAGACGTCTCCCGGATGGATGTCGTGTTCATACAGGGCATCGAGCGCGTCTTGTTCGTCGTCGAACACCCTGGCCCTGCCCTCGAACACCACCTCTTCGATACCGGCGATCTTGAGGACCGCACCGCCCGGCACCAGGCTCCCCCGCAATACGGCGATCCCGCCCTCCGGCGCCATGGGGTCGGACACGGGATGGATAACGTCCTGGTCGGCGGGAAGGACGACTCCCTCGAGGTTCTCGGCCACGGTGGCACCGGTGACGGTGAGGGCATCCCCGTCGAGCAGACCGGCATCGAGGAGTGCGGACATGACGGCCGGCACGCCGCCGATACGGTCCAGATCCACCATGTGGTAGCGCCCGAATGGGCTCAGGTCGCCCAGGTGAGGGACGCGTCGGCTGATGCGGTCGAAATCCTCCAGGCTGAGATCGACGCCGGCTTCGTTAGCGATGGCCAGTAGGTGGAGGACCGCATTGGTCGATCCGCCAAGCGCCATCACGACGGTGATCGCGTTGTCGAAGGCGGGGCGGGTAAGGATGCGCCGCGGGGTGATACCGGCCTCCATGAGACGCATCACCGCCTCGCCGGAGCGCTCGGCGTATTCGTCGAGCCGGTCGTCGATCGCGGGGACCGCGGCGCTTCCCGGTAGGGCCATCCCGAGGGCCTCACCGACGGCGGCCATCGTGTTGGCGGTGAACATGCCGGCGCAACTCCCGGCGCCTGGGCAGGCGGCCTTTTCCAGCTCGACGAGATCCGCTTCGCTCAGTTTGCCTTCGGTGAAAGAGCCG
>CAXMPL010000075.1:0-9373 GCA_964195125.1 uncultured Kiloniellales bacterium
TGCGGCCACGAGCAGTTCCATCCTGAGACCCTGGTGCGGCACGCCGTGCTCGCCGAGGAGGCCGGGTTCGACATGCTGATGGTGTCCGAGCACTTCCACCCGTGGGTTGACGATGTATCGGCGTCTGGGTTCGCCTTCTCCACTCTCGGCGCCATCGCCGAGGCGACCGATTCGGTTGAGATCGCCACCGCGGTCACCACTCCGTTGTTTCGCTACCACCCGGGGGTAGTCGCCCAGGCCGCCGCCACCATCGACCGGTTGTCCGAAGGGCGCTTCACCCTCGGGGTCGGCACCGGGGAGAACCTCAACGAGGGCCCGCTCGGCTACCCATTTCCCAAGTACGCCGAGCGCGCCGCCCGGATGGAGGAGGCGCTCGAGATCATGCGCAGGCTCCTCGACGGCGAGAAGCTGACCTATCAGGGCGAGTGGTACCGAACCGATCGAGCCAGGCTGTACAGCCCACCAATCGCTTCGGTTCCGATCTGGATGGCAGCCGGCGGCCCCAAGTCGGCAGCGCTGGCCGCCCGCAAGGCCGAAGGGGTGATCACATCGGTCAAGGATCCGGCAGAAACCAGGGAGCGGGTCATCGATCCGGCACGGGCCGCTGCCGCCGATGCCGGACGCCCGATGCCGTCGATCGCCGCCGGCCGGTGGTCGATCTTGGCCTCGACGACCGACGAGGCATGGGAGGCGTTGGAGGCGTGGCGGGGGCTTCGGGCACCCGGCAGGCTGCAAGCCGTCGATCCAGAGGAGCTGCGACGCAAGGCAGACGAGATGGATCGCTCCGAGATCCTGTCCCGGTACAGCATCGTCGAGACCCCGGAGGACTACATCGCGGTCTATGCCCCGCTGGTCGCTGACGTCACGGCAGACGTGGTGACGATCCAGACGACATCGCTCGATCAGGAGGCGACGATCGGGCTGCTCGGCGCTGAGGTGCTACCCGCACTCAGGGAGATGGCAAACTCGGCATAGCCACCGCGTCGATGAGGGCCAGCGCTTGTCTGGTGAAGTCGTCGTCGTATTGGCCGGAGGAGATTGCTGCCCACATTGCGGGCACGACCGTGTCGCGATAGGCGATTCGCACGATGTCGCCTTCCTCATTCCCTGGCAGCAGGTCGTAGGTGCGTCGCAACGGATCGACAAACCCCGAAGCCAGCGTGGCTACGAGGTCGATCTGCCGCGCCGGATCGTCTCTGGTGAAGATGATGCCGCCGCCATCTTCAGGGTCAGTCACCACGACCGCGGCGAAACGGACACCCTCGGTGAAGATCTCTTCCGAACCACCAACGTCGAGCGCCGAAAGCTGGTAGCCGGCAAAGGAGCCAAACCCCTCCTGGAACGAGGACCAATACGCTGCGGAGACCGACACCGGGATCCCTTCGGTGAGGAACGTGGCCGTCTGCCCGGTAGACAGGTCGTTTTCCACGGCGATCACGATGGCCAGCGCCGGTTGGAAGGTTTTCTCGGTTGCCGCGTCGAACTCACTGCCACCGACCGAAGCCAGCCAATCCCCAACCACTACCGGGGGTGAATCGATGACCGAGCCGCTTGGCGAGCAACCGCCAGCAAAGACAGCCGCAATGGGGACGAACAGCAACGACCTTGGCCATCTCATTGGCCGCAAAGGCTACCGACGGATACAGGAATCCGACAGCGCACCGTGTACGGTTTCGCCGGTGAACACCACCTACGCCAAGGCCGCTCTGATCGGTGGTGCCGCCGGAATCATGGCCGGGCTGTTCGGGGTGGGTGGCGGGATCATTGTGGTCCCAGGGCTGGTTCTGTGGCTCGCCGTCAGCCAGCGACAGGCTTCGGGGACGTCGATCGCCACCATCATCGCATCTTCGTCGGCAGCGCTGATCGCGTTTGGAATCAGCGGAAGCGTGGACTGGGGTGCCGCCCTGCTCGTGTTCACCGGTGCGGCAGTCGGAGCGGTGATCGGGGCCAGAGCGGCCACCCTGCTCCCAGAGCGGACCCTCAGCGCGGCGTTCGCCGCGGTGCTGTTGATCGCCGGCATCAGGATGATGCTGTAGTGCTCGAAGTCGCAGGGCTCATCACTCTTGGCCTGATCGCAGGGTCAATCGCAGCCGCCCTCGGTATCGGTGGCGGTGTCATCTATGTTCCCGTCCTCGTCGTCCTGTTTTCGTTCGACCAGCACATGGCCCAGGGGACGTCGCTGGCGATCATCCTGCCGACGGCAGTCGTCGCCACCGTCGCCCACACCAGGCTCGGCAACGTCCGCTGGCGGCTTGCCATACCCGTGGCCGTCGCCGGGATCGCGGGCGCCGCTCTCGGGGCATGGATTGCCCTCAGCCTCGACGCCGACCTCCTACGCAGGCTGTTCGGCGTGTTTCTGCTGGTGGTTGCGGCCCGGATGGGGTGGCGGACGTATCGACTCAGCGACCAATCGGTGCCTGAACCCGACCCGTCTTGAGGAACGCAGCCAACGTGGCCCGGTGAGTGAGGTTGGATCGGTAGGCCAGGAACACCAGGTAGGCGAGCCCGACCGCCTCCAGAAGCCACGTCGTGGGGTCGGTCAGCAGCCAGGTCAGGTATTCGGAAACGGTTGCAAAACCGGTCGACGAGAACTCCCAACCCTGGAACGGCCACCACAATGTCTCAGGCTCTCGCCACATGGCATCGAACACCAGATGGAGCAGCACTCCGATCGCCACCGGCATCCACCGCTTGCGAGGCCGACCGCGCCGGGTCGCCACCAACACAACCGCCATGATCACTCCGGCGAACAACAACGAGTGTGAAGCCAGCCTGACGTTTTGCACCGAGGGCCACAGGGCGAAGCCGATCGGGGTATCGATGAGATCGGGGAGAACGGCGCCGAGTACCAGGAACCGAAGGTCCATCTGCGGATCGCGAAACGAATACCTGGTGAACGCAATCGTAGCTCCCGCATGCCACAGCAGCACTAGCGGGGAGCGGAGGAAGCCACTGGCGGGCTCAGCCACACCGGCAAATCCCGCGTCGGCGGTTCATCTCTGCACGCCCGGCCACACGTCATCTTCGGCACCCCCTATGGGACGAGGATCGCCCTGCAATGCACACAGCGCGGCGGATCCTCCCGGAGGGCGTCGCGCTCTTCGGTTGCCGACAGCCTGAGATGGCAGGCGCCACAAACCCTGTCGGTGAGCGCCCCGACCACCAGTCCTTCCCTGGTGGATCGCAGGTCCGTGTAGAGATCGAGCACGTCCCTGGCTACCAGCGGTTGGATCTCTGCCTTGCGGCCTTCCTTGGCCTCGATCTCAGCGTCGATCCGCCCCCACTCGGTCTTGATGGCGGCTTCGAGCCCTTGCTTGTTGGTTTTGGCGGCTTCGACCAGGCCATCGAGCCGATCCGACTCGGCCTGCTCGTTCTCCTGCGTTTCCATCAGCTCCAGGACCTCATCCTCCATCCCGGAGACCTGGGTGCGGAGCATCTCGACCTCCTGCCTCAGGTAGCCGGTATCGCGGGCAGACAGGCCGCCGGCATACAGGCGATTCTCTTCCGTGTCAGCCTTGGCCCTGGTGATCTCGAGCTCACCGTTGGTCTTGTCAAGCGAGCGACTGGTTTCCTTCAGCCGGCCCGCGGCGGCCTCGCCTTCGGTCACAAGGCGGCGCAGTGTGACGTCGGCACCTCTGTACTCATCGAGTGCAGGGAGGTTCTGCCGCTGCTCGATGAGGCGATCGATCTGAGTGTCTACGTGCTGCAGGTCGAGCAGGTCGGCCAGACTCGTCAGCTCCTCCACGCTTCCTCCCACGGGTTCGGATCGATGAAGGTGAGATCGACAGTGTCCGGGCCGATTCCTGAGACGAGATCGTACAGAGCCCGTACTCCAGGGCGCTCCGTTGCCGCATGTCCGGCGTCGATGACGGAAAGCCCGACATCGAGGGCCCGGCGTGCCTCGTGATGACGCACATCGCCGGTGATGAGCACTTCGGCACCCGCCTCTACCGCGGCGGCGATGGCGCTCCCGCCCGACCCGGGAAGAACGGCCACACGTTGCACATCCTTGGCGGTTCCCGCCCCCCGTACCGTCGTGTCCAGCGTGTCGGCGACGGCGGCAGCCAACGCCCCGAAGGCGATGGCCGACTCCAACGTCCCAACCCGCCCGATCATGGCGCTGGCGGATTCCACGGCGAACACGTCGAAGGCCGGGGACTCGTACGGATGGGCGGCCACCAGGGCCTCGACGACGGCGTCCCTGCGGTGAGCGTCGGCAATCATCTCGATGCGAACCTCAGCGTGGGCATTCATCTCCCCGCGCTCGCCAGAGAACGGCTCGGCGCCGCTTCCCGGGACGAACGTACCCACTCCTTCGATGCGGAATGAGCAGCCCGTGTAGTTGCCAATGTTGCCTGCACCGGCTCCGCTCATCGCATCGGCGACCGCCTCGAGGTGGGAAGTGGGGACGAACGTGACCACCTTGAGCGCCTCGGAACGCCACGCAGGGAAAAACCCGGAGGGCTGGTCCATCCCCACCGCGGCGGCTAGCGCATCGGCGGTCCCGCCTGGCGCCGAGTCGAACGCGGTGTGGACGACGATCAGACTCGCTCCCAGCCGTGATAGCCGATACGCCCTCCCCGCCGGCGTCGGTGCGACGGTGAGCGACCGCGTTGCCTCGAACAGCAGGGGGTGATAGGTCACGATCAGGTCAACCGGCGCCAACTCCAACGCAGCGACCACGCTCTCTGTGACCTCGTGACAGACGGCGATCGATTCCACCGACGCCGCGGCATCGCCGATCTGAAGCCCGACGGGGTCCCAGCCGGCGGCGCCCTCTCGCGGTGCGAAGGCAT
Organism: uncultured Kiloniellales bacterium; assembly: GCA_964195125.1. Lineage (GTDB taxonomy): Bacteria > Actinomycetota > Acidimicrobiia > Spongiisociales > UBA5794 > JACZST01. The sequence continues at coordinate 4,797 of CAXMPL010000075.1, forward strand.
CGATTTCTTTGGATACGGAGTCGACGGTCAGCGGCATCGTCGGCGAATGGTACCGGGGTCAGTGGAGACGTTTCTCGACCAGGGTGAGCCTTCGACGATCCGCCCGGCTGACTAGTCCGTTGGTTCGGATCAGATCAAAATAGGGATAAACCTCACAGCCCTCCGCTGCGTGTAACCGCTAGTAGTAGTCATCGACCACGATGTGTAGCAGGAGGAGACGATGATCTGGAAACGACAGCTCGCCATCTTCGGTCTCGCCTTTGTACTGGTCCTCGGCGGGGGCATGGCCCTCGCCGCGGTCGGCTCGATGGGCGGGTCGGACGAAAGTGCCGCACCGGCTGAAGAGACTTATGAAGAGCCCGCCGAGGAGCCGACCCCCGAGGTCGATTTCGAGGAAGAGGGCGACCACGAGGAAGAGGCGACCCGCGACGAAGAGGCCACTCAGGACGAGAACGAGGCCACCGACCATGAGGAAGAGGCGGCCCAGGACGAAGAGGCCACTCACGACGAGGAAGACGCCAAAGACGAGCCGCAGGACACGGACGAGGAGCATGCCGACGAGCCGGATACGACCCCTCCCGGCTTCGAGATTCTGTCCCCGGCCAACGGAACTCACCTCGACAACAAGGTGGTGACCTTCGAGGGGTACGTCGAGCCAGGTTCCACCGTGACCCGTGGCCAGTTCAGCGCCCAGGTCGACGGAGAGCATTGGCGAATTGCCCTGGTCCTGTCCCCCGGCAAGAACATCGTCGGCTTCGTAGCGACCGACGCCGCCGGCAACAAGTCAGACGACTCGGTCACCTTGTACTACGACCCGCCCAAGGCCGAGGAAGAGGACGACAAGGGAGACAAGGAAGACGAGGGAGACGGGGGCGACGACGAGCCCGGGTTCGTCGAGTTCTCCGCCAACCAGAAGTACGGATCCTGTGCCGAGAACCCGCCATACGACGTGTTCTTCGGGACGGCGACCCCCGGCACCAAGATCTGGATCGAGTCCCCATATGGCGGGACCTCGACCACGGCCAACGGCGACGGCCAGTGGAGCGCCAAGGTCACCTTCTGGGAAGCCCCGGTCGGAAAGACGTTCGAAGTCGTCATCGAGTCAAGCGAAGGCGATCGCAAGGTCTTTGCCTTCACCCACACGGGTAGTGAGGGAGACGGCGGGGAGGAAGAGGGAGGCGGCGAGGAACACTGATCCTTACCACCTATCCACTGAGCAAGAGCCGCCTCTGGTCCAGGCGGCTCTTGCTTTTCTTCTGCGGAACACACCGGTGATGGGTAACGTTGATCGGACTATGTTCACATCACGACACAAGACCACTATGCCGAGCACGGAGAAGGCACTGCCCGATCGCACCGAGCCGATCCCCATCTCGGGAATCCATTTCGTCAACGCGACATCGATCGTCCCTCCCTTCCCCGAAGGCAGCGAGATCGCCTATTTTGGGATGGGCTGTTTTTGGGGCGCCGAACGCGAGTTCTGGACGATCCCAGGCGTGGTTACGACTGCCGTCGGGTACGCCGGCGGGGTGACCAAGAACGCCACCTACGCCGACGTGTGCTCGGGGCTGACCGGCCACACCGAGGCGGTGATCGTCGTCTTTGACCCCGAGTCGCTGCCCTACGAGAAGCTGCTCGCCACCTTCTGGGAGGCCCACGATCCGACCCAGGGAATGCGTCAAGGCAACGACCGCGGCACGCAGTACCGATCGGCGATATACACGACGACACCCGAGCAGCTCGCCGAGGCCAAGGAGTCGCGCGACGACTACGGCGGGCGGCTGGCCGAGGCCGGTTACGGGCCGATCACGACCGAGATCGCAGAGGCCGGGCCGTTCTACTACGCAGAGGAATACCACCAGCAATACCTTGCGAAGAACCCAAACGGCTACTGCGGCCTCGAGGGCACAGGAGTTGCATGCTCGGTGGGCCTCGGAGTCGACACCGACGGCAGCTGACCGTCATCCCGTCCGTGGTGTCGGGTGGGGCCGGGACCGTTACGGGGCGTTTTCGATCTCGCTACCGAAGTCGGAGAAGTCGGAAACGAGTGAGTCGCCGAGGAGGATGGCCCCGGCGATCACGATCAATGCGATCAGTCCGATGAGCAGGGCGTACTCGACCATGCTCGCCCCCCTGACATCCAGAATCCCTGCCCAGACCCTTCGTTTCACCAATACCCCTCGGATCTTGGACAGGATTGTACCGAGGTTGCCCCAACCGCCTATAGGTCGTCCGTCCCAAAGTCGGCAGCCTCATCGAACGGCGAGGGACCGATCGGGCGAACCACGCGGGGCTCCGACCATACGGCGAAAGGGATTCCAAGTGACTAGTCCGATCGGGGGAATTAGCACTAGTCATGACTAGCCAGCAAATGGTCATCATGCCACTGCTCGACCTCCTGCTCATCGTCCCCCGACACCGAACCGAGCTCGCCGCACGGGACCTGTCATGAGACGACACCCGGAGATCGCTATCTTCGCCGGCCGAACCCCTGATAAGCCACCGACGTGCCTGTGCCGGTGGCGAGGTGAATCCGCCGCGCAGCCTCCGGATAGCTAAGACGCCGAATCAACAGACCAACGACGGCCAGCGCCGCTAGCGGGAGGTCACGCCACCCGATACCAACTCCGAGAATCTGGCCCGGTTCGATCCCGGAGGCCCGCATGTAGCGGTCCATCTCATCGGGCCGAATGAGTCGATTCCAACGATGGGTGCCACGCGGCACCACACCCAAGATGTCCTGGGCCACGAACACCAGGCCAACGCGGTTGACGACGGTCCGGTTCGGGCCCGAGAAGATAAACATACCGCCGGGTCGCAGCACCCTGGCAGCCTCAGTCACCACCGCGGCGGGGTCGCCAACGTGCTCGAGAACCTCCATGCATACCACGGCGTCGAAGGAGCCGTCGGCAAAGGGGAGGCGCTCACCCACGCCACCGACGAACCGGATCCGGCGGCCCGCAGAGCCACCGTGGGCCTTCCCGGCCTCCAGCGACGCCAGCGACGGATCGAGCGCCACCACGGTGAACTCGTGGTCACCGAGGGCTGCACCGAGGAGGCCTCCTCCCGATCCGAGATCGAGAACACGATGCGCACCTGCTCCGAACTCAGCCCGGAGGACTCCGGTTACGAAGGGGACCCGAACCGGAGCCAGCAGCACACCGAGACCGTGTAAGACCCCGGATTCGTCCCACCATGTCGAAGCGAGGGCGTCGAATGGGTCGGGCTTGATTCCATGCCGGCGGGAAGGGGCCACACATCAATAACGGAAAGGCCGAGGCGGCGATTCCACACTCGAGCCCAGAGGCTCCGCAAAGAGTCCGCGATCCAGTCCCTGTCGGCAAGGCTTTTGCGGAGCCGTGGCCCGAGCGGCCCGCCGCGAAGCGGCAAGAGCGGGACAATGGGCGCCACGCCTGTCGAGACGACCGGTCTCCTATCGGTGTGCTCCAAGGCGGAGCCCGGGCTAGGGAACCTCGCGGACGGGTCGGGCCGTCCAACCGAGCAAGCCACCGAGGAGATACCCATGCGCCGGATCGTCGCTTTCACCGCAGCCTTGCTCGCCTCGCTGTTCGTAGCCGCACCCGCCGCCCTCGCCTGCGGGTTCCTGGTCTCGGCAAGCGGAGCGGTTCGTCTGCAAAAGACCACGACGTTCGTTGCCTGGGAGGACGGCATCGAGCGCTACATCACCAATTTCACTTTCCAGGGTGATGTTGAGTCGTTTGGATCGATCATCCCGCTGCCCGCCGAACCCACCGACGTCACCCGCGCGGGTGACTGGACCCTGCAGCGACTCGGGCTCGAGGTGAATCCTCCGACGCCGTTGGCGTTCAGGGCTTTCGCCGCATTGGGCGCAGAAGACGGGGCGCAGGTTGTGTTGCGCACTCGCATCGACTCGCTGGACGTGGTTGTGCTCAAGGGCGGCGGCGCTGATGTGCTGGAGTGGGTGAATGCCAACGGCTTCAACCTCCCCGAAGGGCCTGAAACACAGCACATGCTCGATTTCTACGGTTCTCGATCGCCCTATTTCCTGGCTGCTCGGTTCGATGCCTCCGCAGCAGAAGACGACGGTTTCATCTCCGGAGATGGGATCCCGGTGCAAATCACCATCCCAACCGACCGCCCATGGGTGCCGCTCCACATCTTGCATGGAGCCCTGCCCGATACCGACATCATCGAGGCAGACGTGTTTCTGCTGACGCCGGAGCGTCCCGTGCTCCTGCACGGCACCGGACTCACCATCGAACGGTCGGAACCGGCAAGCGACTTGTTGCTCGACGACCTCCGCTCCGACACCAACATGGAGTGGGTACCCGACTCAGGATGGTTCACCTTTCTGGCACTCGAGGTTGAGGCCCAAGAGTTGGTCTATGACCTGTCGGTGGGTGTGGATGGCCGGGCGCCATCGTTCGTGGACGCCGGTCTGACCCGCTTCGAGCCAACGGATCAACAGCTCGCCGATTTCGGCATCCCTAGAGCGACCTCACGGTGGCCCAACATCATGGCGCTGGTGTTTGCGGGATCATTGGTTGGTGCCGTGGCCGGTGTCGGCATCGTCCGCACCGGCAGCGATTCTGACA